>NZ_JAWYAJ010000234.1:0-10501 GCF_034124845.1 Robinsoniella sp. | reverse complement strand
CAGCAATTCTACCCTGTTTGGAATCAAGATTGCGAACTTGTTTCGCAATTACCTAGCTATTTTAAATGT
This sequence comes from Robinsoniella sp., assembly GCF_034124845.1. Classification (NCBI taxonomy): domain Bacteria; kingdom Bacillati; phylum Bacillota; class Clostridia; order Lachnospirales; family Lachnospiraceae; genus Robinsoniella; species Robinsoniella sp. The sequence continues at coordinate 10,432 of NZ_JAWYAJ010000234.1, read as the reverse complement.
TCTTCTTCAAGGTCAGAATGTTCCTTCCCCCTTCAAACCGGTAAGATATGTGATCCATCATTTTCTTCACCATCAGAATGCCAAGGCCGCCTATCTGCCGGTGGTCCGCATCCAGGGTAATGTCGGGATCCAGCTTCTCAAGGGGATTATAAATTGTCCCGGAATCCACGAACTGGATCTCTATATGTTTCGGATCATCTTGAATGTGGCAGCGGATCGTTGCGTTTCCTTCCCCTGGACGATATGCATAGTTGGCAATATTGACGTAAATTTCTTCCACTGCAATTTTAATCTGCATTTTCACTTTTGCCGTACATTCTGTATTGCTTAATTCTGCTTCAATAAATTCCAGTACCTGATCCAGCCGGTCCGTTTTTGCCGGAATGGTTAGCTCTTTCATTTCACACCTCCCGCTTTCTCTATTTGCTTTCATAGATTTCTAATGCCAGCATTGTTATATCATCAAATTGAGGAGCACCTTTTACAAAAAAATCTATACTCTGTTTGATATTTTTTAAAATCTCTTCTAATGGTAGACCGGCATTATGATCCAGAATTTGCTGCAGCCGCTCTTCACCGTAAAGTTCATTATAAATATCCGTAGCTTCCGTCACTCCGTCTGTGTACAGATATAACAGATCACCCTGGTTTAATTGAATCTGGTTTTGCCGGTAGCGGATTCCTTCCATACCCGCCAATACAAATCCTGCACGGCTTTTCAGATATACAAAGCCTTCTCCTTTCCGCTTCAGAAGCGGCGGGTTGTGTCCTGCATTGACATAGGTAAACAAGCCGCTGTCTATTTCCAAAATGCCCATCCAGGCAGTGACAAACATGCCGGCCTGATTATTTTCACACAGCTGTTTGTTCACATTGGTAAATACATCGGAAGGTGCTTCCCCACTCTGGGTATGGTTTTTGATCAAAGTCTTGGCAATCACCATGAACAATGCAGCCGGAACCCCTTTGCCGGATACATCCGCCATCACTACCGCCAGATGATTATCATCCGTCAAAAAGAAATCATAGAAGTCGCCTCCGACTTCTTTTGCCGGCTGCATCGTAGCATATACATTAAATTCTTTATGCTCCGGAAATGCGGGAAATATGCAGGGAAGCATACTTGCCTGGATCTGAGTTGCCACATTCAGTTCTGCACCAATCCGCTCCTTTTCTGCTGTCACTGCCGTCAGATTCTTGATATATTCTTTTAGTTTTGATGTCATTTCCTGAAATGCATTGGAAAGCTCTTCCGTCTCATCCCCTGTATGGATTTCCAGATTATATTCCAGATTGCCATCTCCCACCTCCTGTACTGCCTGGGTCACTCTCACAATGGGGTCCGTTATTTTTTTGGAAACCGAAGTACTCAGGAAGAAGATTGCCAGCAATACAATCATGACTAATACGATTAAGATCACAAATACCATCCCGATATTCTGGTTAATCTGGTTGATCGCCCCATTTGTCAGCTTCATAATACCGTCCTGGCTCTCAATCGCCGGAGCAATAACCTCCTCCTGTTCAATTACGGTTGCAAAGCTCCAGCCCAGAGTCGTCAGCGGTTCATATGCCAGATATACCTTTTTTTCATCTATGGTTACTTCTGCAATACCGCTTTCTCCTGCCACCATTTTCCCCACTGCATCTGCCAGTTCTTTATTTTCACTCTGACGAAGGTCCGTTACATGATCCGGGTCAGCACCTACCTCCCCGTTTTCTTTGGAAGAAATGTTAACCTTTCCACCGCTGTCGATTAAAAATGCATAGCCGGATTTCCCTACTTCCGTATTCATTACCACATCGTTGATATCCGTCAGGTAGGAGCCGACCCCTGCAACACCCATGAATTCATCGCCTTCATAAAAAGGTTTTGCACAGATAATTGCCGATCCTCCTCCGTGAATGTCTTTAATGATGTCGGTAAAAATAAGCTTCTGTTCATCTACCGCTTTTTGATACCAGGGACGCAAAAAAGCTTCATATGGATTCGGCACATCCGAACCTTCATCAAACTTTGCCGAAGAAATATAATCCGCCATAATAACGATTCCTGATTTTGTGGCGACATAAGTTGAAGCTACTACCTCGTCATGACCGTTAATCTGCACCAGAATATCCTGGATGTTGGCTATTTTATGTATTTCAGACTGAATCGCCGGATCGTTTTTATCCTTTACGGTGGAAGAAAACATCAACTGGGCAGTAAGGTTTGTATTTCCCTTTACCGGCTCCTGCACTGACCGGTCCGGATATTCGTCCGGATTATCATAGATCGACGTCATGGTATCCGCTATGGTCTCCACATAAGTCTTCGTAAAATTGAATTTAGTCTCAATATATTTCGCTTTTTCCTTGGCAACATCCGCAATTTTTTGTTTCGCCTGGCTGATCAGTGCCACTTTGGCGTCATCCCCCGCCTGGTGTCCCAGTTCTTTACTCGTCTGTACGGTGTGGGATTTCATGGAAAGCATTCCATAAACCGTTACCCCGCTGATGATCACAATTGCTGTCATTGCCACCAAAATCGTTGCAACCGTAACCTTTTTCCTGATATTATGCTTCATACTTTCTGCCTCCCTTACCATAAAACTGCTGCCGTTCCTCATAAAATACTTCCACATACCGGCTCAGATCACGGAACTCTTCCGTTAATACATAATCTTCAAAAACAATCGAAACCTTCAGAGGATTATGCATAACCATAAATTCATTTTCACTGCAGAGGGGCTTAAATCCTGCAAAAAAGAAGCCGTACTCTTTCAGCAGGTAATAACCGGCAATCGCTCCCGGATCATTTACATTCAGAAAGGCATTCAGCGTAAAATGCGGCAGACTTCCGTACTCTTCCAATATCATCTCCACATACTCCTGCAGCCCTCTGCCGGTTCTATAGATCGTGATTGCCGCGCTGCTCTGTATCCAGTCAATGGTCTTCATAACCTGGCAGGAAGCGTAACAGCTGTCCACCCAGTCTCCTTTATTTAACTTCCCCACATCAGGTACCTCTGCCAAACGGTAAGCCACCCCCAGCTTCTTATACAGCCAACCGGTAAAACCCTTTTGCTCCGAAGGAATATACAAAGTCCCCGCATTTGTTTTATCCTTTGCAAGAATCTGGATCCCCTGTGAATGCTTGAGATTCCTGCGCTTTCCATAGGATTGCTGTATCTTGCCCATATCGAATACTGAAAAAATAAAACCACAGCCAATCAGACCCCTCATTCGCAATAACCGCTGGGATATTGCGTGAAAAGTGACTGGAAGTGAATACACTGCCGAACAGGGCATCCCCTGCAGCAAAGTCATCCCATAATCAAACATATGCTCAGCCAGCCCATACCCCCGGTATTCCTTTTTAAATATCTGCGTTGCGATCTCAATCATAAACTCATAGGGAAAAAACTTTTTCAAAATCATAATACCAGCCACTTCTTCCATATCCGTGACCGCCACCAGAAAAACAATACTTCCCTCTCTGTGTTTTTCCCGAATAAATTCAGGACTATAGAAGTCTCTTTTGAAATAGGTATCCCCATACTCATCCCGGATGCACGCAATAACGCCATCAGCATCCCTGTCCTCTAACGTTCGTAAGGTAACTGCCAAACGTTCACCGGTATCTTTATGATATAATTGCATCTTTTCATCTGCTCCTTTCCATATGTGCTTTCAGGCTTCGCGTTGCCATGTGATACCATGTGGTGCCATGTGATCAAATCTATACCGTCTTAATTACAATCGTAAGATTATTGACGCCAAATGTTCGATTAAATGATACCTGTTCCGCCTTTTTCACAATAAGCCGTATTCCAAGACTGTCATCCGCCAATACTCCATTTCCAGCCTGTTCTTTCTTTTTCTCGTAATACAAAACAGGGTCAAAAATCTTTCCTCCATTTCGCATGCGGAGCACTACCGTTCCCGGCATTACAAAAATGCGAATATCCACATACTGCATTTCATTTTCTTCAAAACAGTGGTCAAAAATAATAACCAGCATTTCTTCTAATGATAAACTGAGCATCATTGCCGTTTTCCCATCCAGTTGGTTTTCTTTACAAAAGGTATTGATTTTTACAGAAGCAATCACAGCCTCTTCCACTTCATTGGGCACTGAAAATGATAGATATTTTCCCTTGTCCTCATAGGTTTGGTCCAATAAGTACAACCCGGAAAATTTGTTGTTTTTGATACGCACAACCCCCACCCACATGAGCATCACAAGAAAAGCTGCTGCTTCCGCAAGAATAAAGCAAGACCACACTCCCATTAAATAACCTGCTCCCGAAAAGAGCATTGCAAAAACAGTAACAAAGCCAAACGCCCGGAAAAATGTAACCACATTAGCCAGCAGATTTCTTCCGGTTGTAAAGAAAAGAAAAATAAATATATTATTAATCATGGAAAAAACAAGGCTGACAGCATAGCCGACCAGAGCTGCTGCACAAATCCCAAGAACATCCCCCTCCTGAATACCAAACAACCGGCAGATTTGCTGTGGAAAAATCACCAGTACCATCGTTACAGCCAGAATCATACCGATACCGCTTTGAAACGCCATTTTCATCGTCGTTCGAATACTGGTGTTGTCTTTTTCTCCGTAAAACACCCCGATCAGGGGTGTTATCGTTTGTGAAACCCCTGAGATAACAGCTGTAATGAAGCTTCCCACCGTAGCTGTCATTGCAAAAGCAGTAATGGCATCATTTCCAAATGCCCGAAATAAAATCCAGTTTAAAACCATGGTCCGAATAATATTACAGAAGTTATTTAGAGCCATCGAACTGCCTGTAACCACAATTTCCTTTATGCTTTTCCACACCTGAAACGGCTTCTTCAGGGGAAAACAGCGGTTGGGAAACCTTAAAAACAGGAAACCCGCAATGTCCGCAATCGCCGTACTTAAAACAGAAGCAAATGCCATCCCACCCATCCCCAATTGAAACACCAATAGGAATACCAGATCCAGCACGACATTTAAGACCGCCATCAACATAAACATCACGACACCCATCCGGGGCCGCCCGCTCACCCTCAAAAAGTTAAACGGAAAATACATCAGAACAACCGACACTCCCCCAGCCATCATAACGAAAGCATAGTCATAAGCCATCTGGTACAAGTCCTCCCGGGCACCCAGCCCATGAACAATTTCCGGCAGAAAAACCAATCCGGGAATTGTCACCAGCAGACCTGCCGCCAGAGACAAAATCAACGCCAGAGAAGCCATATTATCACAGCCCTTACGATCCTCTTTCCCAATATAAACCGATGCATTTGCCGCTGCCCCTACACTGATCAGAGATCCTAAAGTCATAAATGTAAAATATACCGGTTTTACCAGATTAAGTGCCGCCAATCCTTTCTCTCCTATAAAATTACCAATAATTATACTGTCAATTAAGACCGTAATCGTAGTTCCAAGAAGCGCCAGAATCGATGGAATCAGATAAGTCCGGAAAGTGGATCGAATAAAAAAGTCATTATTTTTTTCCATATCAATATTTCCCCAAATTAAATTCAATCTAATAATATTATACAAGAAAGGACCTTCTGCCTAATTACCATTTACCACGAAAGTGCGCTATTTACCATGTAATAAACGGAAGGAAGCAATGCATAAAAAAAACCAGGCATATATGATAATTGGATATCATATATGCCTGGTTCTGAATTTTTTGTTTTTTAACTTGCTTAATCATAAAATTTTAGGTTGATGGATTATAATATGAATCTTTTTACCAGCAACCGCATTTTCGTAAGTATTTATAAATGCTTCTCTGTTTTTAATAATTTTTTCCTTATCATATATAAAAAAATAAATATTGTCTGCATGATAATGTACCATGTCTGACGCAATTTCTTCCATAAGCTTTTTTTGATTCATACTGGTATTGGAACATTTAATTTCAACTACTGTATCTAATTCCTGTATCCAGATGTCACTCCTTACCATAGCATAGCCCGTGTCTTCACAAACTTCAGTTCTGGCAGTCACAAAGAATAATCTTATGATAGAAAATAAAATGTGCTGCACGTCATATTCATTTCCTATTCTTAATATATTCAACTGTTCTCTTTTTATTGTGGCTCTTTTATCTGGATCTTTTTCATAAAACGATTCTATAAATAAATAAAACTGATTTAAAATTCTTTGTAACAATTCATGTTCTGCTGTATTATCAATAATATGACTGTTTTTCTTCTCCATACTACTTTTTGATATATCCTTTAAATATTCTATGACTCTGAATTTTGCTTCTTTCATATTTTTCTCGGTATCGTTTTTAGAAAAATCATTTATCATAAATTCCGATTTTTCTTTAATACTCTTTCGTATTTCCATTGACACATTTTCTTTTTCACAGAGAATTATGATATTTTCAATTGATTTTTCATACTGCTCTTTTGTAGTAATTTCTAACAATGATCTTATTTCATCCTGCCATATTACCATCATCTTCTCCCCCATCTTAAATAGAATAAAAATAAAGGATCTAAAATATAGACCTTGCCATCTTTCCATTCTAATACCCGGTAAATATCTTCCCTTTCAGCCAGTATACTTTGAAGTTTGCCGAGATGGTCTTTCACCGCCTGTTTATCTGGTTTCTCTCCGCCATTTTGGATTAAACCGTCTATTCTTTCTTTGATTAAATCAAAATCCAATTCCATTATAGGTGGATTCTTAGCCAGGGATTCAACGATTAAAGCATACAAATCCATTTCCTCTCCATCTGCCGTTCTGAAAATCTTACGTTTTTTACCTCTTGGATTAGGCCCTTTACACATTACATCTACCACATTTTTATATTCAAAGTTAACAGTAGTAAAACGATATGCCGTTTCCAGTATATCTTCTTCCACACAATAGACCATTTCTTCTCTGTCTTCCAATAAAGTACAGATACTAAGGCATATATATTGCATAAGCTGTGGTGATGTAAGACTTTCAATAGCAATTTTGTTGGCAATATCTTCTGTAATTTCCATATGGAGTTCTTTAAATCCTTTTATAGCGATCTCCTTTAATTCATCCCTTTTCCAGGTATCAATATTTATCAGACTTAGTCGGCCTGATAAATCAGCATTTTGTCTGATTGCATCGTCTGCACGGTGCGGTAAAGAAACTACAACTGCTTTAAATTCCCTTCTAATGGCATCTTTTAATTGCTGGGCTATCTTAAGCTGCATATCTTTGTTTGCATAATGAAAGTCATCCAGTACAAGGACCTTTCCCTTCTCTCTATAAAATTCAATTACTTTATCTTTTGTAAGTGTATATTTTTCTAACTTTTTGTACTGCTCTTCACTACTGCCACCTAATAACTTTTTACCTTTTGTAAATTCCCCTGCATAGGGCAATTCAGCCTTAGCGGCAATAACTTCCCAGAAATTTCTATCGTCATAAAAATCTGCGCCGGATACTTCTACAATATTGTCAAATCCAATCACCTTTTCACATAAAATGGTTTTTCCCATTTTTGACGGACCCACAATGGATGTTAAACATCCCGAAATCTTTAATGCTTGTCTCAACCTTAATTCATAAGAAATATTAGGTGATTCAAATTCTCTGGACACATATGTATGATTTGGAAATGCTCCTGGTTTAAATACTTCTTCCGACTTTAAATTTTGTATCTTTAACATAAAAATACACCTCCAGCGTATATTATCCATTTTTTAATGATTATAACATAATTTTAACCATTTTTATATAATTTAAAGCAATTTAATCTTATTTACTCAAAAAAATCCCGTACCATGACCACTTCCCTCATGATACGGAATCCACAAACATCTCTTTATTCCTTTCAGCCAAATTCTTGACTTCTCTATTTTTTCAACACAATCGACCCAAACGGACTAATTTCCTGCGTCTCTTCCCAATCACCGGCGAACACCTTAAATTCATCCGGCAATTCCAGCTTCACCCTCTCAGGATTAAAGTTTTGCACAAACAAATACACAGATGTATCCGAGTTACGGGCAGTAACTTCAATTCCTTTTGGCACTTTCTTCATATACCTGGTAAGATGTACGTCTTCCCCTATGTGTCTGCATAATTCACTGCAGAAATCCTGTTCCGCGTCTGTGCATACATAGTAGGCTTTACCTTTACCGAAACGGTTGCAGGTCAATGCCGGATATCCTTTATAGAAGTCCTGTTCATATTTGGCCAGTACCTCCGCTGTTGATACCTTCACCAGGTCACATAGATGACGGCACTCATAAGTTCCTTCCCCTGAAGTTTCTATTTGCCCTGTTATCTTGACCTGATTCTTCTCATTGTCATACAATCCGTCGATCTCCATACTGCGCAGTCCCAGTACGTCCATTAAACCATAAGGAGTTCCGCCAAGATAGCAGCGGTCTGTTTCATCCACAATGCCGGACCAGAAAGTCATGATAAAATGTCCGCCATTTTCCACAAATCTGCGGATTTTATCGGCAAACGCTTCCCGGTACAGATAGAGCATTGGTGCCGCTACCACTTTATAACTATCCAGATTCTGCCCGCTGCCGATTACATCTACATTTATCCCCTGCTCCCGAAATGCACGGTAATATTTCTGAACAGTTTCTTTGTAATAAAGCCCCTGGTTCCTGGGACCCTGGGCATCTTCCATCGCCCATTTATTCTCCCAGTCATAGATAACCGCTGCTTCCGAAACCGTATCGGTACTGCAGATTTCACTGATTTCTTCCAGTGCGTTTCCCACATCTGTTACCTCACGGAAGACTCTGGTATCATTCCCGCCATAATGGTCGATCACTGCACCGTGGAATTTCTCGGATGCCCCGCGGCTCTGGCGGATCTGAAAATATAGCACGCTGTCCGAACCATGGGCAACCGCCTGGAGTGACGAGAGCTGATGCATCCCCGGTTTCTTCAGTTTGCTGACCTTCTGCCAGTTGGTTGCACTGGGGCAGGATTCCATCAATAAAAATGGTTTCTTTTGTACACAACGAAGCAAATCATGCATCATTGCTGTATCCGTAGCCGTCACCGTTTCCTCTTCCTTATGCCATGTGGGATAAGAATCCCAGGAAAGGACATCCACCACGTCGGAAAACTTAGCATAATCCAGTTCATTATAATAATACATACAGTTTACCGTTGTAGGAATCTGTGAACCGGTCTTACGGATAGCCGCTGCTTCCGCTTTTATAAAATCAATGGTCTGATGGGTAACAAACCGCTTCCAGTCCAGATTCAATCCATGGAGCTGCATCTCTCCTCTTGGTGAAGGGCTTTCGATCTGGTGGAAATCCTGATAAATATGACTCCAAAAGGTAGTGCTCCACCGACGGTTCAATTCATCGATTGTTTTATATTTTTCCAGGAGCCATTTTCTGAATGCTTCCTGGCAGAGCGGACAATGACAGTCCCCGCCATATTCATTCGATAGATGCCACAGTATCACGCCTGGATGGGCACCGAAGCGTTTCCCCAGCTCCTGATTCATGATGCTGACTTTTTCACGGTAAATGGGGGAAGTATAGCAGTGATTATGGCGTCCTCCAAAGAGATTGCGCTGACGGTTTTCATCCACCCGAAGCACCTCCGGATATTGATCCGCCATCCATTTAGGTCTTGCACCGGAAGGCGTTGCCAGAATGACATTAATTCCATTCTGATACAACCGGTCAATGATTTCTTCCATCCACTGAAACCGAAAGACACCTTCTTCCGGCTCCAGAACCGCCCAGGAAAATACGCCCAGGGTTACAGTATTTATTTTTGCTTTTTTCATATACTGAATGTCTTTTGCCAGAATCTCCGGAGCGTCCAGCCATTGTTCCGGGTTGTAGTCTCCACCATGCAAAAGTCCTTCTATGTTAAAATCCATCAATTTTATTCCCCTTCCTTTGTATGCATTGTCTTAACACAATATTAACCTTAGATACAGGGGAGCGTCAATACATTTTTTTATCGTTTCATTTATACATTTTTGTAATATTCCATTACCATTATTACTGTAATCGGTAAATATAACCGGGCACCACATTGTGTTCCCCCGGAACAATGGCATTTGATACATACTGCACCTTTCCACCGCCCAATTCCCGCAGCGTCAGTTCATGGGTAAACGCCCGGTCGTTATTTTTCTCCAGGCAGATCACATCTATGGTGAGCGTTACCGTACCATCTGCATTCTTTTTCACCGCAGTTACATCCGGATCCATATAAGGCATTGCAACGCAATTATCATTGGAGCGCATTTCCTGCCAGGGATAAGCTTCTTTCTTTTGTTCAAACATAGCCTCTTCACGCAGATTTTCCTTGGTAATGGAAAAGTAACTCTGCATGACGGTTTCAAATAAATCAGCAGGAATATAACGGTTTTCATTGGATGAATCGATAGGAAACTGGTCTTTTTCCAGCCGTTTGCCTTCTTTTAATTGATAGAAGTTCTCAAAC
>NZ_JAWYAJ010000233.1:0-10248 GCF_034124845.1 Robinsoniella sp. | reverse complement strand
GAAGCCATCCTTATTCATTGTGAATTTTGGTTGGATCGATAGCATAGCGCATATCATGGCCTTTGCGGTCTTTGACATAGGTAATCAGGCTTTCCGGTTTATCCAGCGCTTTACAAATAATTTTAACAATATCGATATTCTTCATTTCATTGTGACCGCCTACATTATAGACCTCACCAACACGTCCGTTGTGTATGATTAAATCTATTGCTTTGCAATGATCTTCCACATAAAGCCAGTCACGGACATTCAATCCTTCCCCGTATACAGGAAGCGGCTTATCATTTAATGCATTGGCGATCATCAGAGGGATTAATTTTTCCGGAAAATGGTAGGGGCCATAGTTGTTCGAACATCTGCTGATTGTAACCGGAAGTCCGTAGGTTCTGTGATAAGCGAGAACTAATAAATCGGCACTTGCTTTGGAGGAGCTGTAAGGACGGCTGGTATGGATGGGTGTTTCTTCAGTAAAGAACAATTCAGGGCGGTCTAATGGAAGATCACCATATACTTCATCAGTAGATACCTGGTGGTATCTTTGGATTCCATATTTACGGCAGGCATCCATTAGGACTGCAGTTCCTTTAATATTGGTATCTAAGAAAACTTCCGGATTTTCAATGGAACGGTCTACATGGCTTTCAGCAGCAAAGTTTACAACCATATCGGGGTGTTCTTCTTCAAAAAGCCCGTAAACTGCTTCACGGTCTGTGATGTTTATCTTGGCAAAGCGGAAGTTTGGATGATTCATGACTGGTTCCAGTGTGGAGAGATTGCCGGCATAAGTCAGACAATCTAAGCAGACTATGCGATAGTCAGGGTATTTGTTTAACATGTGAAATACGAAGTTGGAGCCGATGAATCCTGCTCCTCCGGTTACGATAATATTCATAGTTTTCATTCTCCTTTGATTTTGGTTTAAATTAGCTCTAATGCAGGATATCCATGTATTTTCCGTCTAAGACATCTTTCAGGTACTGGCCATATTGATTTTTCTTTAAAACTTCATAGACGTTTATGAGTTCATCCCTTGTTATCCAGCCATTGAGGTAAGCTATTTCCTCCAGGCAGGCAATTTTACGGTGCTGGTGGGATTCTATGGTTTTGACAAAATTAGTGGCTTCCACAAGGCTTTCATGCGTACCTGTATCCAGCCAGGTGAATCCTTGGCCCAATAATTCTACATTTAAATTATTATTTTCTAAATAAATACGGTTTAGATCCGTAATCTCAAGTTCTCCCCGATCACTGGGTTTTAAATTTTTAGCATATTCAACGACCTTATTATCATAAAAATACAAACCAGTTACACAATAATTGCTCTTTGGATGTTTGGGTTTTTCTTCAATGGAAATAGCTTTTCCCTCGGAATCGAATTCGACTATGCCGAAGCGTTCCGGATCATCCACGTAGTATCCGAAGACAGTGGCACCTTTGCCGCTTTCGGAATTTTTGACTGCAGCATTAAGGCGTTTCTTAAGTCCATGGCCTGCGAAGATATTATCTCCAAGCACCATAGCAACAGTATCATTGCCGATAAATTCTTCTCCGATGACAAATGCCTGTGCCAGTCCGTCCGGACTTGGCTGCACAGCATAAGATAAGTTTGTACCAAATTGATGTCCATCGCCCAGCAGTTCTTTGAAACGAGGGGTATCCTGAGGTGTTGAAATAATCAGAATATCACGTATGCCCGCATTCATCAGAACAGACATTGGGTAATAAATCATAGGTTTGTCGTAAATGGGTAATAATTGTTTTGAGGTAACCATAGTTAACGGATATAGGCGGGTTCCAGAGCCGCCTGCAAGTATAATGCCTTTCATATAAAATTCTCCTTTTCATTGTTAATTGTTATCTTCTGCAAAATGAAATCTCTTTAAGTAATATCATTATAAAAGGTGCCCTAAGGGCACCTTCAAGTGTTTTTTTAAAAAACTTTATTTATTTTTTGCAAATAAAGATTCCGGCATCTTTTGTGATATAAAAACCACCAGTTGTTTTCTTTTTTACGAAGGAACGAAAGTCCTTGAATCGATCCACAATATACTGATTCTGATTTCCGTGGCAGGATAGAACATAGGAGATCAGCGTTTCTGAGTCAGGCACAAGCAGGGAATCATCGTAGGAGTTCCAGAGGACATTAGTAAAAAAAGGAGATAGTATTTCTTCTCCATTTTCACGTCCAAACCTTTCATACAGCTTATCCGCTGACAGGACAATACGATCATCAAAATCAGATACAAGCTGGCTTACTTCTTTCATATGCAGGCTTCCATAGGTACTGCAGATAAATGTGCCGTCAGATTTTAAAACACGGATCACCTCTCTGCATACGCTTGCAATATCATCACAGTAGAATAGTACATGGTTGGCTAGAACTAAGTTAAAGCTATTATCTTCATAGGGAATATGACTACAATCAAAAGTATGAAAATGAAAACGGGAATCTTCGGAACCGATACTTCGACGGGTATCCCGCAGCATACCTTCGGAAATATCTGTCAGTGTGATATTTGCAGCATCCGGTATCAGTGATAAGTTCTCTGTCCATAGAGTGCCATCACCACATCCCAATTCCAGAATATTATCTCCGGAACTTATGTGACATTGCTCATAGATCCAGGGAAACCAGCCTTGCGTATTCTGGGAGTACAAATGATGAAGATTAATTCTTGCGGCGATGTTAGATGCATTTTGATATTGATTTTTTAAGCTCTTTTCCATACCCATAACATGAATCAGCTCCAACATATGACACCAATCCACGGTTTTATCTTCTTGTATGGATTTGGAAGTATCCCGTATTGTCTGAGCCACGACTTGCATTTGTTCGATGCGGTCTTCCACAAGTTTCAGCTGAAGATTTAGAGAATCAACCATAAAATGTTCATCGGTATTCGTAATTGTCATTTCCCGGATATCATCCAGCGAAAATCCTAAATATTTAAGCAAGAGTATCTGCTGTAGCCTGGCAAAATCGTCGTATGTATAGAAACGTGCACCTGAATCACTGACATAAGATGGCTTTAGAATCTGATGTTCATCATAATAGCGCAGTGTTTTCTTCGTAATATGGGAGAGGCTGGCAAATTCACCGGAAGAATAATAACCTGGTATTTTCATCCATATTAATTCCTTTCATATTGAATAATAAAACTATTATATATAGGAAAGTCCGTGACTTCAATAGAAACATGCTGCTATGCCATTTTAAAAGAAGTAAAGACATAAGATAACTAATGAAACATCAAAAAACCTGCCGCCTAAAAAGGCAGCAGGCTCATAACCCAACAGTATACCCAATATTCACAAACATTTCTGTATTATTTCTTGTCTACTAAAAACAGTACCGGTGACAGAGATTTAAATGTCACAGTTACTTCCTGGTCCTCCACACTATCTGGTGTAAGTACTTCCCACTTGTCATCTTTCTGTAAATGAAGAACTTTTACGTTTTCATCTTTCTGGATACTTGGGATAGCAAAAGTAATAGATACTTCATCAAAATCAACGCCATCCAGGCTTACGTCAACTGCATAAGCAATTGCCATATTCTTCAGGGAAGGATCAACTGTTGCAGGATCTACGGTTACTTTTGTTTTTGTGATTTTTAATTTGCTGATATCGATACTCTTGCCATTTACCATAACTTTACTTGCTTTTACGTTAACAGTAGGACTTGGAGCAGCGAATGCTGACATTGTAAAGGAAAGCATTAATGCAAATGCCAATACAAGAGAGCCAATTCTTTTTATGTTTTTCATGTTAGTTACCTCCGTTTTGTGTTAAATTTTATTGTGAATACCCCTACAGAAATGTAAGTGTATACTGTCCACCAATTTAAGGAGAGTTTTATTTTTGCTTTGTGTAGAAGAGATCCAGAACCAGTTCTTTCAGTCCCTTTTCATCTGCATGGAATTCAGCATAAAATTTCCCCTCGGTAAGCTTTCCGGGAACCATATGGAAATTCTCATCTCCAAGGCCGGATTTTGCAAATTTGTCAAATAAGGTCTGCATTTGAGCAGTGTTTAAATCAGTTACTACATATTTTTGAATCTGTTTATACAGCGTAAGGATACTAAACGGATCTTTTGATGTTTCAGACGCCAGCTTTTTCGTAAATGCAGTAATATATTGTTTTTGTCGCTGTATTCTTAACTGATTGGAATCCAATTTATCGGTATCACGGTATTTTACGTATTGTAAAGATTGTTTTCCTTTTAACTCAACGGTTTTTCCTTTAGCCAAAGCGGAATCCTGGCTGGTAAGATCCTCCAGTACTTCTACGGATACTCCGCCGATAGCGTCATTAATCGTAGGAATAGCAGCCATTTTCATTGCAACATAATGATCGATTTTGATGCCGCCAAATAAGTTTGACACCGCTTTTACTGTATTCAGACAGCTTTGTTCCTTGCCATCCCCATATCCATGGGAGAGTGCGATCTGAAGATTTGCGGTCCGAAAATATTCGCCATAGATATCCAGCATATCTACATCTGTCATGGTATCCCGGTTGATGCCGATAATCTGGCTTTTTCCGGTGTCTTTGTCTGAAACTACTAAGAACAGACAGTCAGCCATACCGCTATCCCCCAGGGAATCAACAGTACCGTCTTCCTGTTCATTGTTGACGTTGTCAATACCCATGAACAATGTCGTCTCAATATTGGATTTCAGAGTATAAGTTTCCTTGTTATATGTAACCTTAGATTCGGCTTTTTTTGTTTCGCCTTGATTTTTTGCTTCTGCAGCATGTACAAACTGTGTACTGCACAGCAAATAGGTTATACTAAAAATGCATGTACAAATTAGCACTAATTTCTCAATTATAGCAAAACCTCTTTCTTTGTACATAACTAAACCACCACCTTTCATTTGGATTTAGGATATCTCTTTTAGCAAGATTTGTCAATGAATTTATGTGATTTAGTACAAGAAACAGCAGGATATTTAATAGAAATGAAAGAATAAAAAGGAAGACGCTTCATGGAAAGACTATTAAGATTATATGACGCAAATATTAATAAAATTATTTACAATATTCCCATATATTATGGTATCATTATAAATTAGTCTGGTAGCAGACATGTTATTTTGCTTTAACAGAAATAGAAAACAGAAGCAGGGAAGTTATGTTTATGAAAGCACTCATTTTGAAAGACTTTAAAGAATTCATTTTTGCATACGGTATCAGGGGCATACTGTTCGGAATTGGTATTATATTTCTACTTGTAATAATTCTGTGGAGTGTTAAGAAATTTTTTAATCAACAGTTGAAAATAAGAGGTTCTCTGTTAACGGTTATTTATATCTTTTCTGTATACTGTTATCTGGTTCTGGAGATCGCTTATTTTTCCAGGGAGCCGGGGTCAAGAACGAGGGCGGATTTAATGATTGGTGCTACTTTTCAGAATACGCCCAGGGCAATGTCGTATGTGATTGAAAATATTATTATGATGATTCCTTTGGGATTCTTGGTACCGATTCTCTGGAAACGGATTCATACGGTTTGGAGATGTCTTGGAGTTGGATTCCTTACAAGTCTGGCTATTGAAATATTTCAGTTTATTTCTGAGCGGGGGTATTTCCAGACAGACGATATTTTAACAAATGTGCTTGGAACTTTGATTGGTTATTGGATATATTTATGCGTGATAAAGGTTCGATCAAAGATGAATTAGTTTTATTAGTTTTTATGACTATAAATGATGTAATAGATCTAGGAAGGGAATCTTTCCCCAATCCGCACCAATCCCCCATCCAACCGCAACAACCCCGACAACGTCACCAATACCTGTCCAGGTATATAAAACACCCAAACCATACTGGGCGCAATCCGATACCAGTTGTCCAGCCATCCCCCTCTGCTCAATTCCACATATAACGTCAAATTACCAATCCCCACATGAATATCACAAAACAGCAGCAGGCAGACTCCAAGGGCAAATAATCCCATTTGTTCCCTCCATGAATGGAAGAGATTGAAAAGGAGACAGAAGAAATAAACTGCGGCTAATGCAGCAGTACTGTTTATTTCGATGGAAGCCAGCCGGCAGATCAGGCAGAATATTAAGCTTCCTCCGGCCCCAAATGTCAACATGGTAAAAACATTCTTTTGCATAATTTTGCAGTAACAGATCTGCACAATCAAGAACATACAGATCCCCAGGAAATAAAATTTTGTGAATATAAGAAAATAATCTGCAAATAATGAGAAAAATAAAGATGCAGTAATAAAAACAAAATAGCGGCTGGAGGACTTTGTACTCAGATAATACCAGATGCTGAAAAACAGGCATGTAAGCACGGTACAGAATTTTAGTATTGTAATGGGCAGATGTGGAAATAATCCAAGGAAATCGGATAAGAATATCATAGAATAAAAAGTAATTTCAATTAAAAGAAAACACTTCAAAGAAAATTTTTCCATCGCCCGCCACCTCTTTTTCACATTGTTTGGTATGTATCTTTGCTTTTGACAACATAACCATAATATTGCCAAAAGAACCATAAAATAAACGTAAAAATAGTATAAAGTTTTGCTTTTACCTTGTATGGATGCAACACTTATGCTAGAATAGGGGAAGTATTATGAGACGTCTTTGTGTGTTGGAAAAGTACCAGGTACTCCATCCGAACAGTAACAATAGTGCCGCACGGTGGTACTAGTTCAGGCGTTTGGGTATTACAAAGGAGGAGAAATCTTTGGAAAAAGAAATGAGTTTTATAAATAAACGCATTATTCCGGATTCCGCAGGTCCGTTATTCAGACAGGCAAAAGAATTCGATGAATTAATGATGATGTATAATTGTGCGATTCGTGAAATTAAAACAAAACTGGAAGTGTTGAACGATGAGCTGTCTGTAAGGTATAACCGAAACCCGATTGAATTTATCAAATCCAGAATTAAGAAACCGATTAGTATTGCGAATAAACTCCAGAGCAGAGGGCTGGAGGTATCAATAGATTCTGTTGTAAATAATTTAAATGACGTAGCAGGTATCCGGGTTATCTGCTATTTTATTGATGATATTTATGATGTGGCTAAGATGCTGGCCAGACAGGATGACGTGAAGCTTCTGGAAGTGAAGGATTATATCCGCAATCCAAAAGAAAATGGTTACCGCAGCCTGCATATGATCGTAGAGGTGCCGGTTTTCTTTTCAAAGGCAAAACAGAATATGAGAGTAGAGGTACAAATCCGTACCATTGCCATGGATTTCTGGGCAAGCCTGGAGCATCAGCTTCGTTATAAAAAGAACTTTGAGGACATTAAAGACAGCGAGGATATCAGTCTGGAACTTAAGAAATGTGCGGAAGTGATTGCTGACACTGATTGCAAAATGCAAAATATTCGTGAACGGATTGGGGTTTTCACAGAACTGACATAATTTGTTGTTATACTTCATTCAGAATACAGGTTCGGAGGTTGGAGATAATGGATAAATTAAAAGTTTTAGTTGTAGATGATGAAAGCAGAATGAGAAAGCTGGTAAAAGACTTTCTCGTTAAAAAAGATTTTGTTGTGTTAGAGGCAGAGAACGGAGCAGAGGCCCTGGACGTTTTCTTTGAAGTAAAAGATATAGCACTGGTGATTCTGGATGTGATGATGCCCAAAATGGATGGCTGGCAGGTATGCAGGGAAATCCGTACCTATTCCAAGGTGCCGATTATCATGTTAACTGCAAAAAGCGATGAACGGGATGAACTGCTTGGATTTGAACTTGGCGTTGACGAGTATATATCAAAACCTTTTAGTCCAAAGATTCTGGTTGCGAGAGTAGAAGCGATACTTAGAAGAACGAATTCTATATCACCGGATGAAATTATTATTGCAGGAGCAATTGAGATTAATAAGGCGGCTCATCTTGTGAAAGTAGATGGAAAGCCGGTAGATTTAAGCTATAAAGAATTTGAGCTGTTGGCATATTTTGTAGAGAACCAGGGACTGGCACTTTCCAGGGAGAAGATTCTGAACAGCGTCTGGAACTACGATTACTTTGGCGACGCCAGAACGATTGATACACACGTGAAAAAACTCCGCAGTAAATTGGGTGAAAAAGGTGATTATATTAAAACGATCTGGGGAATGGGCTACAAGTTCGAGGTGGAATAGATGAAGCATTCAATTCGGAGACAAATGGCGCTTATCTTTATCGGACTGGTAGTGCTTATGCTGGTCGCAAACTGGCTTATCAATAACTTCTTCCTGGAGAGTTATTATGTTGTAAAAAAGGAAAAGGTTCTGGTAAATGTTTTTCAGGAAATAAATAAAGGTGATATTGATAATAACTATAATACAAGTGAATTCTGGGAAAATTTAAACAGTCTGTGCGGTCAGAATAACATTAATCTTGCGATTCTCAATGAGAACTTACTTCCTTTGTACACGAGTAATGACAGCAAGGAAGTAAAAAATATGGTTGGCAGGGTTTTTGGATATGTTATGGGATTGGATAATTCAGACATCAGTATATTGAGACAGGGAGATAACTTCCTTGTGCAAAAAAATTGGGATGATATATCGAAATCAGAGTTTCTGGAAATGTGGGGCATATTAGATTCCAATGATTATGTGATTATGCGAATCCCCCTGGACAGTATCCGTGATAACGTTAAAATCTCAAATGAATTCCTGACATACATCAGTATCATTTTCATTTTGCTCGCGATTATTATTATCTGGTGGCTGTCCAATCATATTACAGCACCGATTCTGGAGCTTACCGATTTATCCAAACGAATGGCAAGCCTGGATTTTAACGCAAAATATAAAAGCGGCGGAAAAAATGAAATCGGTCAGTTGGGAGATCATTTTAATCAGATGTCAGAAACTCTGGAGACAACAATTTCCGAATTAAAGACAGCAAATAATGAACTGCAAAAAGATATTGAGCAAAAAATACAGATTGATGAAATGCGTAAAGATTTCCTGTCAAATGTTTCCCATGAATTAAAGACGCCGATTGCCCTGATCCAGGGATATGCGGAAGGCTTACGGGAATGCATAAATGATGATGAAGAGAGCCGGGACTTCTATTGTGAAGTAATCATGGATGAAGCATCAAAGATGAATCAGATGGTCAAAAAGCTTCTGACGTTAAATCAGCTTGAATTTGGACAGGAAAAAGTAGTTATGGAGAGGTTTGACTTAACGGCTCTGGTTCGTGGTGTGGTACAATCAGCGGGTATTCTTGGACAGCAAAAAGGTGCGAAAATCATTTTTGAACAGGAGCAGCCAGTTTACGCGTGGGCAGATGAATTTAAAATAGAAGAAGTCATCACTAATTATGTCAGCAATGCACTCAATCATGTGGCAAATGAAATGATTGTGGAAGTCAAGATCTGCAGTGTGAATCAAAAAATACGAGTTTCTGTATTTAATACAGGACTTCCCATACCAGAAGAAGATCTGGATAAGATTTGGATAAAATTCTATAAGGTGGATAAAGCCAGAACGCGTGAATATGGCGGCAGTGGTATCGGTCTGTCCATTGTAAAAGCGATCATGGATTCCTACCGACAGAAATGCGGTGCAATAAATTACGATAACGGAGTGGAATTCTGGTTTGAATTGGATGGAGATGAAGCCAGAGGAGTAGAATATGAAGCGTGATCTTATCATATGTACCTGTAACGGAGTAACTGCCGGACAAATAGAGGATGCAGTTTATGGAGGAGCCAGAACATTTGAAGATGTACAGCAGCTCCTTCATATAGGAAAGCAATGTATTAAGTGCAAGGAGATGGCAGGTTTTCTGATCGAAAGTCTGGCAGAAGAACTGGACGATAATACTGTGCTGTTACAAAACTTTTTAAAACTTGCTCCGGTAGGGATTCGTCAGGTTCAGCCAAAAACCAGACACGGATATAAATCAATTATATGTGGTGTTATTAAGTATGGGACACAATATATTGTGGCTATGCATCTTTCAAAAATTCCGGAGAAAATTCTTCGGAATTTTTTGTAAAAAAAGGTAATTATATAGTTGACAATTGATGAATGAAATGGTATTATATCAAAGTCGCTTAAAACAAACGACAAGAAATACTAAAAAGTGCATAATGTGTAAAGCATTCTATTGAATCATACACATAAAACTTTGTGAAAAAAGTTGTTGACAAGCACTTGGCAGTGTGATAGGATATAGAAGTTGCGCTAAAGAGTACAACAACAAAGAGAAACAGCAGAACCTTGATAATTGAACAGTGAAACAACCTTGAAAGATTCTATTAAAGAG
>NZ_JAWYAJ010000232.1:0-6327 GCF_034124845.1 Robinsoniella sp. | reverse complement strand
CAAGAACCTCTCAGGCGGACAACGTCAGAGGCTTACCATTGCCAGAGCACTGGTGGGAAAGCCGGAGGTGTTGATATTGGATGACAGTGCATCGGCGCTGGACTTTGCAACGGATGCAAAACTGAGAAAGGCGATTACTGATAAAACAAAAGGAATGACCGTGTTTATCGTATCCCAGAGGGCTACTACTATTCGGGGTGCAAATCAGATTATTGTTTTGGATGACGGCGCAGTAGCCGGAATCGGTACCCACCTTGAATTATTCGAAACGTGTGAAGTATATAAAGAAATCTGTTTGTCACAGCTTTCAGAAAAGGAGCTGGGTAAATCATGAAAAAACAGGGAAACAACCGGGAAACAGAAAAAAGAATATTAAAATTAATTAAACCATACGGACATCTTCTCATTATGTCTCTGATCTTTGCCGTGATCAGCGTAGTACTCACGCTGTATGCACCGGTGATTACCGGGCAGGGCATTGATTTTATTGTTGGTAAGAAGCAGGTTAATTTTGCTGCGCTCATGCCGCTTCTGGTGAAGTTTGGAATTGTAGTGGGGGCTACGGCACTGGCACAGTGGCTGATGAATCTGTGCAACAATAAGATTACTTACCATGTGGTAAAAGATATCCGTACAGAAGCTTTTGAACATCTGGAGATTTTGCCCCTGCGTTATATTGACGGTAATCAGTATGGAGAAGTGATCAGTAAGGTGATCACTGATGTAGACCAGTTTTCTGACGGATTGCTATTGGGATTCTCACAGTTGTTTACAGGTGTCATAACCATACTGGGTACGCTTTTATTTATGCTGAGCGTCAACTTTAAAATAACGTTGGTGGTGGTTCTGATTACTCCGCTGTCTCTATTTGTGGCAAGCTTTATTGCAAGAAGGACCTTCTCGATGTTTAAACTCCAGTCGGAAACCCGTGGGGAAATGACTTCTCTGGTGGAAGAAATGGTAGGAAACCAAAGAATCGTAAAAGCGTTTTCCCATGAAGAAGAGGCAAAAGAGAAATTCAATGCTATTAATGAGGATCTTCGCAAATGCAGTCTGAGGGCAATTTTCTTCTCCTCCATCACAAATCCGGCGACCAGATTTGTAAACGGTCTGGTTTATGCCGGAGTGGGAATTGTGGGTGCGATTTCCGCTATCCGGGGAGTGATCACCGTAGGACAGCTGTCGTGTTTCTTAAGCTATGCCAATCAGTATACAAAGCCATTTAATGAAATCTCAGGGGTGGTCACGGAATTACAGAATGCATTGGCGTCCGCTTCCAGAGTATTTGAACTGATTGATGAAAAGCCCCAGACACCGGATCAGCCGGATGCAATAGAATTAAGACCGGATATGGTGAATGGAAATGTGGCGCTTAAAAATGTGCATTTTTCCTATAATGCGGAGGTGCCACTAATCGAAGGATTAAATCTTACGGTCAAACCCGGGCAGCGAATTGCAATTGTGGGTCCAACAGGCTGCGGGAAGACTACTATTATTAATCTGTTAATGCGGTTCTATGATGTAGACAGCGGGGAGATTACCGTAAGTGAACACCCGATCATGACCTTAACACGAGACAGCCTGAGAACGAATTACGGAATGGTTTTGCAGGAAACCTGGTTAAAATCCGGAACTATTGGAGAAAATATTGCATATGGAAAACCGGATGCTTCCAGAGAGGAAATAGAGGAAGCGGCAAAATCGGCACATGCCCACAGTTTTATCAAAAGGATGCCGGAAGGTTATGATACGGTCATATCAGAAGCGGGAGGAAATCTGTCCCAGGGTCAGAAACAGCTGCTTTGCATTGCAAGGGTAATGCTCTGCCTGCCGCCGATGCTTATTCTGGATGAAGCAACATCTTCCATCGATACCAGGACAGAGATAAAAATACAGAGAGCATTTGAGAAGATGATGCGGGGCAGAACCAGCTTTATTGTTGCACATCGTTTATCTACCATACGTGAGGCGGATATTATATTGGTTATGAAAAACGGTGCGATCATTGAACAGGGAAATCATGAGGCATTGCTGCGAAATAAAGGATTTTATGCAGAGCTTTATAACAGCCAGTTTCAGCAGGATGTTTGATCTGGGAGGCAGGTATTATGGAATCAAATGCGAAAGAAGATATGGGGCAGGCTTTAAAACAGCTTGCAAGAAAAAAGCCTTTTGATAAGATTGCTGTTTCGGATATTACGGCAGTCAGCGGTTACAACAGACAGACCTTTTACTATCATTTTCAGGATAAATACGAGCTTCTGAACTGGGTATACTATCAGGACATTTTTGCAGATCTGGTAAAGGGAATTGATTTTGACAACTGGGACGGTCATTTGTGCAGAATGCTGGAGAAAATGAAAGAGGAAAGTTATTTCTACCAAAACACCATCCGCTACGCCCAGGACAGTTTCCAGGAACATCTATATCATGTGACTACGGAATTGTTCACAGAAGCAATAGAGGCGCTGGATACGAGAGAAAAACTCTCCAAGCCGGATAAGAAGTTTTATGCCGGATTTTTTGCTCATGGAGCCTGCGGAATTGTGATTGACTGGATGAAGCGGGGCATGAAAGAAGAACCACGGGTATTTGTGAAGTTTATGAAGGGGCTGGTCTTAAGCAGTGAAAAAGCTGCATATGAACGATACAGCAGTGAACCAGCTGCAACGAAAACTGATTAGAACGTATTTAAGATTCGTTTTGCCAGGAATGGGGAAGCTGAATTGAAACACGATTTAGACAGGCGGTTCAAAATGTCTAGTTACATTTTGAATTGCCTGTTTTATAATTTAGCCATAAGGGAACAATAAAAGATAATAAATGAAAACCAGTACATCATTGTGCATTTAAAAGTAAAAGAATCAATGGGGTACCAGCAAATTCAAACCGGAAATCAAAGAAATGAGGTAAAGATTATGGCTAAAAAAACATGGAAAAAATTAGTGAAAACAGGTGTGATTATAGGAGGTGCAGCAGTAGCGGCAACTGCTTATAAAAAATCCAGAGACCAAAAAGAAGAGGACAAAAAGCAGGAAGACTATGAATATGACTTCAATGAAGAAATCGACCATGGAGATAAACAGATACATTTTATAGGCGGCGGACTGGCTTCCATGGCGGGAGCGGCTTACGCAATCAGAGACGGACACTTTAAGGGCGAAAACATCCATATCTATGAAGGAATGCACATACTTGGAGGAAGTAATGACGGAATCGGTACACCTGCCGGCGGATTTGTATGCCGCGGCGGACGTATGTTAAATGAAGAGACCTATGAAAATTTCTGGGAATTATTTAAGAGTATTCCATCCTTGGAGTATCCGGGCAAGAGCGTGACGGAAGAGATTTTAAGCTTTGATCATGCCCATCCGACTCATGCCAAGGCACGTCTGATCGATAAAGACGGTGTGATCCAGGATGTTAAGAGTATGGGATTTAACAATGACGACCGTATGACACTTGGCAAATTAATGATCACTCCGGAGAGCGAACTGGATGACATGACGATCCTGGACTGGTTCAAAGATACACCGCATTTCTTCGAGACTAATTTCTGGTATATGTGGCAGACAACATTTGCATTCCAGAAATGGTCCAGTTTATTCGAATTTAAACGCTATATGGAAAGAATGATATTTGAATTCCCGAGAATTGAAACACTGGAAGGTGTGACCAGAACACAGTTTAACCAGTATGATTCCGTTATCCTGCCCATACGATCTTATCTGGAAGCTCATGGTGTGGACTTCGTTACGAATGCAACGGTAACGGACATCGATTTTGCAGAAGGATATTCCATCACGGCTACCGCAATGCATCTTACAAAAGACGGAGAAGAAAGTGTAGTGGAATTAAAAGAAGGGGATCTGTGTATTATGACAAATGGCTGTATGACAGACTGCGCAACCCTTGGAGATTTCAGCACACCTGCGGCATACAAACCGGAAAACCCGATTTCCGGTGAACTTTGGAAGAAAGTTGCTGCTAAAAAAGACGGTCTTGGAAATCCGGCACCATTCTTTACAAAACCGGAGGAGACGAACTGGGAAAGCTTTACCGTAACCTGCAAAGGCAATAAGCTGTTAAAGATGATTGAAAAATTCTCAACGAATATACCGGGGAGCGGTGCTCTGATGACTTTCAAAGATTCCAACTGGTTAATGAGCATCGTGGTAGCAGCACAGCCTCATTTTAAAAACCAGCCGGCTGACCAGACTATTTTCTGGGGATACGGATTGTATACCGATAAAGTGGGAGATTATGTGCCTAAGGCTATGAGAGACTGTACCGGAGAAGAATTATTGACAGAGCTGCTTCATCATCTCCATTTTGAAGACAAGATGGATGAGATTATGGAGGATGTTGTAAATGTAATCCCATGTATGATGCCATATATTGATTCTCAGTTCGAACCAAGAAAAATGACAGACAGACCAAAAGTAGTGCCGTCTAACTCTACTAATTTTGCTATGATCAGCCAGTTTGTGGAAATACCGGAAGATATGGTGTTTACAGAAGAATATTCGGTGAGAGCTGCCAGAATTGCAATCTATAAACTGCTGCGCATCAACAAGAAAATCTGCCCGGTTACACAGTATAAGAAAAATCCGAAAGTGCTGGCGGTAGCTTTGAAGACGGCTTATAGATAATGGAATAGACTTTTAGGGAATAGATATTTATGGAATAGATATTTATGGAATAGACATTTATGGCTTAGATATTTATGAATAGACATTTATGGATTATATAATGATTGGATAGATATCTATAGAATAGAATTTATAGAATTAGATATGAAGAAATAGGATATAAAGAATTCGGGGTGGACATTTGTCCGCCCTGTTTCTATTTTGCGCAGATTCCAGCCGTTGTAAATTTACACCCGCATAAATCCTCATTTTTTGTCGTTTCTCCCAGTTGAAAATCCATCTGAGTATGTTATACTAAAAAGGTATGAATAAAATTCACACTATTGATATTTGAATAGCACAAGCCTGCTTGCGTTATTTGGGGGTATAAAAATATGAAGTTACTTTTAGCTGCAATCAATGCAAAATACATTCACTCTAATCTGGCTGTTTACAGCCTGCGGGCTTTCGCCAGTGAGTTTGAAGAGCAGATTGAAATTGCAGAATATACGATAAATCATTATACAGATGATATCCTGCAGGATATTTATAAGAAAAAACCGGATGTCATTGCCTTTTCCTGCTATATCTGGAATCTGGAATTTGTGAAGATTTTGATAGAGGATCTGGCGAAAGTACTGCCGGATACCAGGATTTGGGCAGGTGGTCCGGAAGTTTCCTTTGATGCGGTAACGTTTCTGGAAGCGTATCCCCAGGTAAGCGGGGTCATGATTGGGGAAGGGGAACAGACCTTTTATGATCTGACCAGGTACTATGTGCAGGGCGGTGAGCTTGAGAAGATCAGGGGGATAGCATACCGCAATGAACGGAACGAGATTCTGCAAAATCCCTGCAACCCCATTCTGGATATGGATACCTTGCCGTTTATGTACGGCGATATGAAGGATTTTGCCAATAAGATTGTTTACTATGAAAGCAGCAGAGGATGTCCTTTTTCCTGCAGCTACTGCCTTTCTTCCATTGATAAGAAGCTGCGGTTTCGAAGCCTTTCACTGGTAGAGGCCGAATTACAGTTCTTTTTAGACCATCAGGTGCCCCAGGTTAAATTTGTAGATCGTACTTTTAACTGTAACCACAGACATGCCCAGGGAATCTGGAAATATATCAAAGAGCATGACAATGGAATTACGAATTTTCATTTTGAGATTGCGGCGGATTTGTTAAATGAGGAAGAGCTGCAGCTCCTTGGGACTTTACGCCCGGGGCTGGTACAGCTGGAAATCGGTGTACAGTCTACGAATATGGACACCATACGGGAAATTGACCGTGTGATGGATTTTGAAGCTTTAAAGGAAATAGTGGCGAGAATTCATGAGGGGAAGAACATACATCAGCATCTGGACTTGATAGCGGGGCTGCCTTATGAAAATTATGACCGTTTTATCCGGTCTTTTAATGATGTCTATGCCCTGAAGCCGGATCAGTTCCAGCTTGGTTTTCTGAAGGTGTTAAAAGGATCAAAAATGCATCAGAACGCGGTACAATACGGAATTCAATATAAGACCAGACCCCAGTATGAAGTGCTGGGTACAAAATGGCTTTCTTATGAAGAAGTGTTAAAGCTAAAGGCAGTGGAAGAGATGGTAGAGGTATATTATAACAGCCTTCAATTTGCCCATACGGTTCGCTTTCTGGAAAAAGCATTTGGGTCTGCTTATGAGATGTATGAACAGCT
>NZ_JAWYAJ010000231.1:0-5788 GCF_034124845.1 Robinsoniella sp. | reverse complement strand
TGGAGAAACTGGGATTCGGGGAAATAGATCCCGGTATGCGGGTGGGAAATTTGAGTGTGGCATATCAGCAGGTAGTGGAGATCTGCAAATGTCTGACACGCAATGCCAAGGTATTGGTATTAGATGAACCTACTGCAGTCCTGACTTTTTCTGAAATAGAGAAGTTATTTGAAGTGATTCGAAAACTGAAATCAGAAGGAACCAGTATTATTTATATATCCCACCGGCTGGAGGAAATTTTTCAGCTTAGCGATCACATTACGGTGTTGAAGGATGGCACCTATGTTGGGACGGTGCCAACTGCTTCCATTGATAAACAAAAGCTGGTCAATATGATGGTGGGCAGGGATCTGACTCAGTTGTTTCCGGGGCGAAGTGCAGTCATTGGAAAAGAAGTGCTCCGTGTGGAGGGGCTGAATGCCGGAGGGCTGGTGAACAATGTCAGCTTCTATGTAAAATCCGGAGAAATACTGGGATTCAGCGGTCTCGTGGGATCTGGCAGGACAGAAACAATGCGTGCAATTTTTGGCGCTGATCCCAAAGAATCCGGGAATATCATTTACTTTGGGAAAAAGGTAAATTTTAAGGATCCGAAAGAAGCAATCAAAAGCGGGTTTGGACTGCTTCCGGAGGATCGAAAAAAACAGGGTCTTCTATTGGAACAGAGTATTCGTGTGAATACCACCCTGGCTGCAATTGGAAAAATTACCAATCGGTTTGGTGTAATTAACCATAAGAAAGAGAAAAAGTATGTCTGTGATTTGCTTACCGGACTATCGACGAAATATGGTTCTACCGAGGATCATGCAAACAGTCTGAGCGGAGGCAACCAGCAAAAAATAGCACTTGCCAAATGGCTGGCGGCAGACTGTAAATGCGTGGTCTTTGATGAACCCACCAGGGGCGTGGACATTGGCGCCAAGATAGAAATTTATAAAATAATGAATTCACTTGCGGAAAATGGAGTGGCGGTTATCATGATTTCATCTGAAATGCCGGAGATTATCGGTATGTGCGACCGGGCAATGATTATGTTCCAGGGAAGGATAACCGGGGAACTGAGTAAGGAAGAACTGGCTGAAAGCAATTTAATAAAATATGCTATGGGGGTATAAGCGGATGCAGCAGGAGAAAAAGAAGCGCCGGATTCGGCAGCTGTTAATACAAAATAATACATATATCATCTTTATCATTTTATTTATTGTCTGTTGCCTGTTGTCGGAAAATTTTCTGACGGTAATGAACCTGAGAAATATAGCTTTGCAGCAGGCAGCACCTATTTGCGTGGCAATTGGTATGTTATTTGTAATCTTAACGGGAGGAATTGATTTATCAGTTGGCTCTGTCATGGCATTTGGTGCATCGCTGACAGCCATTCTAATTCGGGATTTTTCCATGAATTTAATCTTAGCAATTCTCATATCCCTGGCGGCGGGGCTTCTTATGGGAACTTTTATAGGATTGCTGGTTGCTTATACAAAGATGCAGGGATTCGTAGCTTCTCTGGCAATGATGACAATAGCCAGAGGAATGGCATTTGTACTTACTAACGGAACACCGATCAAATTAGAAAAGGGGTATCTGGATCTGCTGGTAAAAAAAGAACTGTTTTACCCCATTATTCTATTTACCGTGCTGATTGTAGTGATTTTTTGGTTTATTCAGAAATATACGGCTTTTGGACGTATCGTGATAGCCGTGGGGAGCAATGAGACTACGGTGGAACTGGCAGGAATCCGGGTTAAGCGTTATCTGATTTCTGTTTATGCCATTTCAGGTGTATTGGCTGCCCTGGCAGGGATTTTTGTAGCGTCCAGAAGTTCAACCGGCAGTGCGTCCGTAGGAGTAGGCCAGGAGCTGGATGCCATTACTGCATGTGTAATCGGCGGTGCAAGCCTGGCTGGCGGAAACGGGTTTGTAATAAAGACAGTGGTGGGGGCGCTGGTATTGGCACTCATTGGAAATATTATGAATTTAATGGCGGTTCCCTCCTATCCTCAGGATATCATAAAGGGATTCATTATTATTGCAGCTGTGCTGCTTCAGATCGTAACGGAGCGTTCTGAAAGAACGGTATAAGATATAAATAAAAATCGATTGCTCTGACAACCTGCACGAAGTGGAACTTCGTGCAGGTTTGAATACGTTGCGGATTATAGTTGCGGATTACACGTTTCGGATCATGTTTCAGAGCACGTTTCGGATCATGTAGCAGAGCACGTTTCGGATCATGTTTCAGAGCACGTTTCGGATCATGTTGCAGAACACGTTTTGGATCATGATGCAGAGCACGTTTCGGATCATGTTGCAGAACACGTTTTGGATCATGCTGCGAATCATGTTGCAAGTCACGTTTCGGATCATACACCAGATTATGCTTTTATCAAATATTTCTTATGCTGGATAACATGTCCGATTAAACCGATACAAAAGACCAGAGAAGATAATTTATGTATAATTTTAAAGAGCAGCATGCCTGCTGTCAGATGAGAAATAATTCCCGAAATCAAAATAAACAGGAATGACAGGATCAGAATTTGATCGATACGCCTTATGTTTACCGGCATGAACCTGTATTTTTTCCATTTGGCAAACAAGTGAACGGTGGAGAGGATCCCCAATAGAAGACCGATTAAGGTATGAACAGCAGTTCCGGTAACTTTAACCCCAAATAGAGCGGCACATAAAAAAGCAGAAATCATCATAAAAGTAAAGTCTTTGTGTTTTATCATATGTATTTTCCTTTTTGGTTTATAGTATTTTTCCATTCTGACATTGGATCGTCCCAATTCTGTTCCGGGGACGGGATCGGGAGGGTTATCTATAATAGTTGAGTTATAGATCATATTTTGAAAGTTAGGCGCGTCTAACCACAGTATCATACTATAAAATCTTGAATATGCCAAGAGTAAAGCAGCTAATAAGAAATATTCTCAGTAGTTGTACTCGCCGTACACTTTTGCTATAATAGCCTTAATAGAGCAAGGTGGGAGGGAACATAGGTATGAATGAAAAAACAAAAAATATTTTGTTATTGTTTCTCAGTTTGGTGATTGTAGTACCCCTATATATTTTTCTACATGAAGGAGGTCATGCTCTGGTAGCGGTTTTATGTGGCGCCAGGATAACAGACTTTAGTATTTTACAGGCTCATATGAGTTCCGAAGGAGGCGCATATCAACCGGTAACTTCGGCGCTGCTTCATGCGGGAGGGGTGCTGCTGCCAGTTATAACAGCGACTATATACATACTGTTGTATCGGAAAGAAAATGAAAAGCCATTCTATCGGATCTTTTCCTGCCTGTTCGTTCTGGGTTCCGTTTATTCCGGGGCGGCATGGATATTAGTGCCGATCCTATATTTAAAGGGAAGTGCACCTGTGAACGATGATGTGACGCATTTTCTAGATGTATCGGGTATGAACCCCATTGCTGTCATAGTTTTGGCTGTTCTGCTCCTGGGCATTCTCACATTTTTCACTTGGCGCAGGAAGATTTTTCAGAACTATCTGACTGCTTTTAAACCTAAAAATAAAAGTTGAACCTTACCTACAAATATTTTACAGGAGTTATAATGAAGTTACGCTTACATTGTAACGAAGTAGTGTTTAAATCTCCTTGTGTTAAGTCATGATACCTACCTTAACACAAGGAGATTTTTTACTGTAGCCAGAGTATTGAAATGATTGCACAACCTCTTTTTCTATGCTAAAATGAAAATAAAATATTTTGGCGAAATACCTCGAAATATCTGTGTTATGAACCGTAAATTAACGGTATATTTTTGTTTAGAGAAAGAGGAAATGATATGAAGGAACAAATTTCTGCAAGGCAGACAGCCCGGCTATTCTGCAGCTCCTGGTTTGAACAGAGGAATGCAGTGTTGACGACAGAATTTCTGGCTGATGATATTCAGTTTATTGGCACGGGAGAGAAAGAGTTTGCCTTTGGAAAGACCGATATGGCAAATTATGTCCTTACCGATATTCGGGAGATTCCGGAGCCGTTTGCAATGAATCTCTCAGTGATTCACGAGCAGTTTTATCATGATTCTATTTATATTATGACGGCTGAATTTACACTCAAAAATTCCGTGTACGCATGGCGCCTGCACGGCTTTTTTGCTCTGTGCAGGCAGGAAAACAGATGGCTGGTTTGCAGTCTGCACTTTGCAGAACCAGGCAGCAGCCAAAGAGGAGAAGAGCATTATCCACAGACTCTGGTGATGGAAAATGTGATGCAGCAGCGTCAGGCACTTTTAAATGATTCCCTGGCAGGGGGAATGATGGGCGGTTATATGGAGCCTGGATTCCCGTTTTATTTTATTAACCGGCGGATGCTGGAATATCTGGGTTATGAAAATGAAGAGGAATTTGTTACTGATATTGGCGGAATGATTACCCAATGTATGCATCCGGGGGACCGGGCGAGAGTGGATGATGCAGTAGATATCCAGATCGCAGATAAAGGGGAATATGTCGTTGAATACCGAATGAAGAAAAAGGACGGTACCTATATCTGGGTGCATGATGTAGGGCGTAAGATGACGGCGGAGAATGGGAAGCCGGCTATTACATCTGTTTGTGTTGATATTACTGCTCAGAAGCAGGCTCAGGAAGAAGTGCTTCATATCTATAATAATATTCCGGGAGCAGTGTTCCGGTGTCATTTTGATGCGGATTTTTCAGTAATTGATGCGAATGACGGTCTGTTTGAATTCATTGGCTATACCCGCGAAGAATTTGCACAGATGGGTAATAAAATGTCCTCTGTGATTTATCCGGATGATCTGGAGGTTATGACGGACCGGCTGAAAGCACAGCTGGAGGAGAGCAATACCATTCAAAATGAAAACCGTCTGCTCTGCAAAGACGGATCGGTGAAATGGATTTCCATTAAGGCGCAGCTTCTTACGGAAGAAGATAATGAGCGGTACTTTTATTGCGTATTTGTGGATATTACGGATGAAAAGAAGCTGCAGCAGCGGGATAAAGAGCTGTACGAAAAGGAACTGGAATATTTTACGGAGCTGTCTTCCGCAGGAGGGGGTATTCAAGGGCGGATTAACATCACCCAGGATAAGGTTGAGAGTTATGTTTCCTCATCGGAGATCGCCATTGCGCACGTAGGGGATTCATATGAAAAAACAGTGTATAATCTGTCGGCATCTGCTGTAGATACGGCATATGGGGAGAAGATACGGGATACGCTATGCCGGGAGAAGGTGCTGGCTGACCACGAGGCAGGAAAGGTGGATTACCACTTTGATTTTTTATGTCGCAGCGAAGAGGGGAGCGCTTTTTGGTGCAGCATGAGTTTTCGTTCTTCCATGAATCCTGAGACCGGTGATGTGATTATCTTTTTTTATATGTTCGATATTACGGAGCAGAAACTTCAGTCACAGCTGCTTAGCAGAATAACGGAACTGGACTATGACATTATAATGGAAATTGATATGGAACAGGATACGCACAGAATGTTTTCGCTTACCGGAAGTGAAAAGATAACATTTTCGTGCAAAGATGGCTTTCGGGCGGACATACGTGCCGTTGCAGAAAAGTATATGGATGAGATGCCGAAGAAAGAGCTTCTTGCTAAACTGGATTACGCCTATATCAGAAAGACGCTGGCGGAACAGGACACCTATACCTTTATCACTGAGATGAAGGATGAATATGGTATCGTTTATGTCAAGCGTTTTCAGGTGTTCTATATCAGCCAGGATCTGGGACGAGTGTGTATAGCGTGTAACGATGCCACGGATGTTGTCCGGCAGGAACAGAAGCAGA
>NZ_JAWYAJ010000230.1:0-6615 GCF_034124845.1 Robinsoniella sp. | reverse complement strand
AAAACTATGAATACTATATATAGAATTATTTAAATTATAATTTAGATTATAATTTATCTGATATCATGTTAAAACCATTTATTGTTCTGCTATAATATAACCTTAGGTGTAAAATATTCCTATCAGATTTTTGATTCCAATGAACTTTTTGGATAAATATAACACAGAAAAATACAATGTAATTCATATAATAAATATTCCATAATTCATCTCCTTAATCAATATAGTTCGTATCTTAAATATTTATAAATTAAATAAATAGTTAGTAAAATATCTGCAAGACAGATCATTTTTTTCTAATTTTAGTTGTAGGTCTTGATGTACTGTGGTAAAATATTTCTGTTACTAATATACTATTCTCAAAATGTCAAATTTTTAAAGATTATCAGAAAGGGAGTAAAAAAATGTGGAATAAAAACGATCAAACCCAAGTACCAGATTTAAACACTATTGAGAACTATATCAACAGTCCTCTATTTGAAAATTTCTATTCAGAAATAACAGGAATTTATAATTGTAAATTTGTTATTGAGTATAGTAAATGTTCCATGATGAGAGGATGGAATGTAAAATTTAAAAAGAGCGGTAAATCACTATGTACCGTTTATCCAAAAGAAGGCGGCTTTCTGGTAATGGTAGTTATCGGAGACAAAGAAGCAAATGAAGTTCATTACGCACTGCCTTCTTTAACCGATTATCTAAAAGAACTCTATGCGAAAACGAGCCCTGGCAGCAATAATAAATGGTTAATGATAGAGGTTCGTAATGAAAAAGTATTGGAAGATATCTATAAATTAATTGAGATAAGATATTATTGCAGCATCCGGAAATAATAAATAATAATCTTCATATGTGATTTTCATGGTTAACAAGATTTTCAAAATATTCTTTATAGTTATCATTTTTTAAGATTAAATCCGCATGAGCGCCGTGAGCAATTATATTACCGCTGCCCATCATATAAATACTGTCACCATTTTTTATTGTAGTGATTCTATGTGAAACAATTATAACAATTGAATTTTGGGCAATATCTTTTAATACCTTTAAAATTTTTGATTCGCATGAAGGGTCCAAGTAAGCGGTAGATTCATCTAAAATTAATATTGGAGCCCTTTTAATAAGTGCCCTTGCCAATGCAATCCTTTGGCACTGGCCATTCGACAAATTATTTCCAGACGCTTCTACAACTGTATCATAACCATTGGGTAATCTTTCTACAAATTCATGTACATTAGCAGCTTTTGCGGCCCATAGTAAATCATTATTATGGGCTTTCGTATTTCCGCACATTATATTCTCCATAATTGTGCCATGAAACAGATAGTTATTTTGTGGTACAAAGGCAATCAGATCTCTCAACTTATTTAAAGCAATTTCTTTACTTGGTATCCCCTGAAGATATACCATACCAGATTTTACTTCATAAGCTCTGATCAGTATCTTTAGCAAGGTACTTTTGCCGCAGCCGCTTGGACCTGTTATAACAGTTATTTCACCTTTATTGGCTATTAAATTTATTCTATCCAGAACTTTAATCTTATCATACTGAAAACAGATGTCTTTACACTCTACATAATCTAGGTTTTCAATATATTTTTTTTCATTGTCTTTTAAATCTTCTTCCGGTAATTCCATTATTTCAATTATTCTTCTGACTCCTGCAAGGGAAGTTTTAAAATCTGTAAAACCATGACCAAGCCTAAGAAATGTTTCGCTAATGTTCATTTGTAAAATTATGATGGCTATAACAGTCCCTAACTGTGTTGCATCTTTGATGAGCAGAAATGAACTGATACATATAGCTCCGACAAAATTGATTAATCCCATCATATAATTCATACTTTCATGCACTGCTATATATTTTTCTTTTTTAATTCCACAATGGAATACCATATTTTCTTCAGCCGCTTCTTTTTGTTGAATATGTCTGAATCCGAATAATTTAATGGTATAAAAACCCTCAATAATTTCTATAATATTATTCGTCATTCCTCCAGTTTTTTGTGAAATTATTTCTTGCATTTTAAGAATTTTCAAGGTGAGTTTCTGACTTATAAATGAGAATAAAATACTTGAAATAACCAAGATTGTAGAAACTCTCCATTCCAGAACCAACATTGTTATCAGACATCCCAATCCAAGGAATAATGTTCCACTAAGCGTTTGAAGAGTTTCAGAATATATTTTTTCAATTGATTTCAAGTCAGCCATAAATCTGGTGTTTAAATCCCCTTTGGAATATCTATCTATAATTACAAGTGGTAAACGTGGTATTTTTTGCAATATTTTTGTTTTTATATATAAGATTGCCTTTCTAGAACTACTTTGATATAAGAAATATGTAATTGGTATAAATATGAATGCAATTATCAGAAAAACAAATACCTGTAATATAGGTGATTGTATTGTAAGCGGTACATGGGTTAGCTGCATATCAATCATAAGTTTTAAAGAGTATGCTAATAAAATAATAGTGGCTGTACCTGCTATATCCATTCCAATAATACCGAATGTATATTGAATTAGTCTGGGTTTTATATATTCCAATATCTTTTTAAGTTCTTTCCCATTTTTCTTTTTTTGCATAAATGTACCATTCCTCCTACTGAGTCTTTATTTTTGTTATTCGTCTGCCTTCCAACACTAGAATGTTATCTGCATTTGCCAGCGTTGAAGTCCTGTGGGCAACTAAGATAACTGTTTTATCTTTGCAGATATTTTTTAATGCCTCGTTTATAAGTTTTTCTGATTTCATATCGATCGATGATGTTGGTTCGTCCAATAAAATAATAGGAGAATCTTTACATAATGCTCTTGCAAGTGCTAACCTCTGGGCTTGTCCCGCGGATAACTGTATGCCACCGCTTCCAATAAGAGTATGGTATCCTTCCGGTAATTTTTCTATAAATTCATGGGCATTTGCTGAAGCCGCAGCGTTTATGATATCGTCCATCGTATAACCCGGTTTACCGCATGAAATATTTTGAGCAATACTCATTGAAAATAAACATATTTTTTGTGGTATTATGGATATTAAGTTTCTGGCTTTCCCAAGATCCCAATCCTTTAAATCTATTCCATTTAATAATACACTACCTGAATTTGGTTCATGCAGACCGCTCACCAGTTTTAATAACGTACTTTTTCCATTACCGCTTTGACCAATAATAGCCGTCATTTTCTGACCCGGTATTTCGAAGCTTATATCCTGTAAAATATTTACTTCTGCATCATATCCGAAAGTCACATTCTTAAATTGAACAGGAATGGCCGCCTGATTTTTTTCTAGTCCGCTATCTTGTGATGTTATATCATGTATTCGTTCCTTTTCCCAGTTAAACGTTTCTGTTACTGAGTCCGTCGTCAAAAAGAATGTTTTTATTTCTCCTAATAATTTTGGAAAGGAACTCATTGATTTTAACATGAATTGCAAAAGAAAAAGAAAAATGATCAGATTTTCAATTTTAAAATTTCCTTTGGCAGCTAATACCCCTCCATATACCGAACATGTGGAAAATGCCAGCATTGTCATAATCATTTGAAGTTCTACAAGAACCGCAATATTTTTTTCTACAGCTATTGCATTTTTTAATTTTTCCCTTTCAATTATATGAACTTTCTTGGAAATTATGGGATAGAGTGCAAAAGTTTTAATGACTAATATGCCATTTACAATATCCTGAAATATGGATGACTCTTTTGTTTCTAAAGAAAGTATCTCCTGATTTTTCCGTTCCATAGAAGTAATTATTCCTCCGGTAATAATCGTTATAACGATAACCAGAATTATATTTACTAATAATAGTTTCCAGTCAATTATGACCAACCAGACAAGACACGATAAAAATAATACCGGCTGATAAAAAATCTCCCTTAAGTTTTTTTCCAAAAACATTTCTATTGAAGTAATACCGCTATTAAACCTTGTTATCACTTCAGATCCATAATTCTTTTCAAAATAGAACATTTTTAAATGATATATATTTTGAAAGTAATCATGTCTTATATCTCTTACAATTTTTTTACTTAATACACCAGCGGTATATACAGAAATATACTTTACTATAATACCGACGGAAATAATAAAGCATAATAGGATAATCAGCGAAACCAGTCTCTTTTCATCTGAATCCAATGCAGCAACTACTAAGCTTCTTATTTTAAATGTATAAAACAGATCTACCATCACATTAAAAAAGAATAATAATAAGCATATGATAACTGTTTTTTTATATGGGATAACAAATTTTTTACACTTAAACAAATCACCATCTATGACACTCATACGGTCCTCCAAACTAAAATATTACATTTCTCTGGTATTTTTCTATTTCTATCGCACTATTGGGACATAGTTCCTGACAGCAATAGCATCGTATACACTTATTAGATTTAAATTTTATTCTGTTTTCCTCTATATACAGTGCTCGTGGAGGGCAGCTTCTGACGCACTGCCCACATAACGAACATAGGTCACTATTAAACTCTGGAAGTGCAATTATTTCCTGATTAAGATTAGAAAAGTCCGGAGCTTTAAAAGGCCTTAGATTAATTTTGTCCAAGTCTAACCCCTTTATAGGAATTTCTTTGATTTCTTTTGTTAACAAATCTCTGTTCATAGCCTCTTTGAGAACAGTAATATCTTCCGGATTAATACCAATAATTTTGGCAGCTATTGCATCTAGCTCATATGGATTATCAGAGACCAGCAAAAGATTTGATTGGCAGCAATCCCCGGCCGATGGGCCATTACCCTCCATTCCTACAATACCATCAATAATAGACAGTGCTGGATTTACATATTCACATATATCTACTAATGTCTGTGCAAAGTGGATATATTTTGACATTTCTAAATGGTACTGCATTTTCAATCTGCCAGGTATTACCCCAAACAGATTTTTAACGGCTCCGGTAAATCTCATCATTGCATGCGTTTTCAATTTCGCGGCTGATATAATAAAATCCGCATTTGTAATCGCACTTATTACCTGAATATCTTTCATTCGAACGTTTTTTTTATTATAAACTTTTACGGAAGATACATCGTAATTAAGTTCACACTGTGTTTCAGCCGCAATTTGCATCATCCCGGTAGCCCTGTAAACGGTATCCAATGTCTTTTTCGAAAAGCCATGCGGTGCTCCGGGGCTGTCACCAATGGTTACTGTACATCCTTTCGATTGAAAATAAGTAACAATGGCCTTTACAACACTGGGGTGACAAGTTACTGCTTTATCCGGAGTGTCCGGCCTGGCTAAATTGGCTTTAATAAAAACTTTTGCTCCAGGATATAATTTATCATTGATTTGGGATGTTGTATCTATTAAATGGTGTAATACTTCCTCTACCCTTTGATAATCGTAACCCTCACATAACGCAACTCCAACACTCTGCATATTATTTTTCCTTCCTATAATTTATGTGGTTATTCGTATCCTTCTTAAAAATATCCAGAAAATAATTCGTTAATCTGCCAGTTCTTTCAGATGAATTAATCTTCTTGTTTAAATCTATATAATGCTCCTCAAGCTCTTTTGCACTCAATGCTTCCGGTTTAAATGTCAGTTCGAATCCGTTATACCTTCTCCAGTCATATGTAGTAATTTTATTTTGCTGCTTCATCATTTCAAATACCTTAGTTCCAGGAAAGGGCGTAAGCATTGTAATATTAGTGGCATAAATATTTGTATTCATGATAAATTGAAATAATAGATTAAAATATTCCTGGTCTTCATTCCCCAAACCGATCACAAAACTTCCCACAACACCTATCCCGTAGCTCTGTATATTGGAAATTATGGTCTCATAATTTTTTCTCTTATTTTTTTTCCAATTGGACTGGTTAAGTTGTGACAGATTTTCCTCCTTCAGACTTTCAAAACCGATCAGTAATTGCATACATCCTGACTCATATAGCCGTTCAAGCATATGATTCTTAAAACCTATTCCTGCATCACTGAATCCATACCATCTTACATGATAGCTTTGGAGTAGGTTAAGAAATTCTATGCTAAATTTCTCATCAATTAACAGATTATCATCTGTGAAAAAGAGAACAGGCTTCTTCCTGTAATTTAAAATGCTTTCAATTTCTGCTGCAACCTGCCGGATCTTTTTTCTTCGCACTTTTTTACCATACATTTTGGAAGAAATGCAAAAACTGCATTGGTGGGGGCAGCCCCTGGAGATCTGCATTGGAAAGCTTGCATATGAATGATATCTGACCAGATCATACCTGGGTACAGGTGTTTCATAAAGCCTGGGTTTTACATTACTCTCATAGACTCTTCTTGTAGTTCCACGGAGCATATCAGATATAAAATCTTCCATTACTAATTCAGCTTCTCCGATGATTACGGTATCTGCATGATGAAGAGCTTCATCCGGCAGTATTGAAACATGAACTCCACCCATCATAATTTTTATATTTTGTCCACGAAGAAGATCCGCCAATTCATATGCCTGTACTGCCTGGCTAGTAGAAGGAGACAAGAATGCCCAATCGCAATTGTCATTTATATACTTTTGGGAATTTAAATCATAATAAGTGATCTCAATATCTTTGGGAAGCATACCTGCAACCGTAAGTAAACCAAGATGAGGCGTAGA
>NZ_JAWYAJ010000229.1:0-19731 GCF_034124845.1 Robinsoniella sp. | reverse complement strand
TGACTTTCAGGGATTAGGAATGGAAGGACTTTTTATT
Source organism: Robinsoniella sp. (assembly GCF_034124845.1). Classification (NCBI taxonomy): domain Bacteria; kingdom Bacillati; phylum Bacillota; class Clostridia; order Lachnospirales; family Lachnospiraceae; genus Robinsoniella; species Robinsoniella sp. The sequence goes on along the minus strand of NZ_JAWYAJ010000229.1, from coordinate 19,694 downwards.
TTAAATAGTTTAAGAAAGAAATATAAAGTAAAAATTGTTACAGAAGTAATTGACGTCAGGCATATCGAAATAATGAGTAATATGGTTGACATTTTGCAAGTTGGAACCAGAAATATGTTTAATTATGAATTGTTAAAAGAGTTGGGAAATGTAAATATACCAATATTATTGAAAAGGGGTATGTGTGCTACTATTAATGAATACATAAACGCTGCTCAATATATCTTACAGAGTGGTAATGATAAGATTATATTGTGTGAGAGAGGCATAAGGTCATTTGATACCAGTACACGTAATTTATTAGATTTATCTTCCGTTGCAATAATAAAAGAAGAAACTAATTTTCCAATTATAGTTGATATTAGCCATTCTTTAGGGAGAAAAGATATTATATTGCCAATGGCTAGGGCTTCCTTTGCAGCAGGAGCTGATGGCTTAATGATAGAGGTTCATAATAATCCTAACAATGCATTATCTGATGCTTCTCAACAATTAAACTTGGAAGAGTTTGAATTATTTATAGAAAAGCTAAACCGCAGTATTGATTAAGAAAATAAATATAAATGAGTTCACAGTAAATGATCGGGGTACAAAAGGGATGGTGGGTCTTTTATGGTAAAAAATTTAAGAAATTATTGGTATTTTTGGGTGTTAACATCGGTTATATTTTTTTGTTATAATAGATATAGAAAAAGAAGGCATTATATATTAGTTTCAAAAAAGGTTTTAGAAAGGACAACTTAAATGAGGATAGCATTAATCAATCCAAAAGGAACTATATTTAGTAATAATAAAGAAATGTCTACTTTTCTTGAGAAAACAATTTCTATGGACAGTTTTCGTCATTTCTGGTCAGCTCCATGCTTAGGGCTATTAACAATTGCTGCTTATTTTCCTGATAATTGGGATGTTGATTATATTGATGAAGTATACAGGGAGATAGATTTTAATTTACATTATGATTTCATATGTATTAGCGCAATGACTATTCAAGCTAATAGAGCATATCAGATAGCAGAAAAGTTTAGGAAAAAAAGTGTTTTAACAGTTATAGGCGGAATACATTGTACTTTACTGCCAAATGAAGCTGGAAAGTATGTAGATGTAGTTTTGGCAGGAGAGGGAGAAGTACTTTTTCCAAAATTTCTTGAAGACTACCGGAAAGGGAGGGTTAAAAAGTTATACCAAAGCACCAGTAAGGATCCATTTGATCTGAAAAACTGTATTATGCCCAGATATGATTTAATCAAATACTATGATTATCCTATAGTTAATGTTTACACTACTAGAGGATGTCCAAGAAAGTGCAATTTTTGTTGTGCATCGAATGTATATGGTGTTAAATATAGAAGAAAATCTAATGAACAGATTTTAAAAGAAATAGACGAAATTGTTAAACTCTATCCAGATAAATTAATATTATTTGCAGATGATAATTTTTTTGTTCTAAGAAATGAAACTAAGTTATTTTTAAATGAATTAAGAGAAAAAAATATAAGATGGATAGCTCAAACGGATATAACCATATCTAACGATGAATCATTATTAAAGTTAATGTATCAGTCAGGATGCCAGTGGATAGTTATTGGACTGGAAAGTATTTCAGAAAAGAGTTTACAAACTATAGAAGCTATTAATTTTAAGCAAAAACACTTAAATAAGTATAAGGAGGATATACAAAAGATACAATCCTATGGAATTAATATTTATGGAACGTTTATTGTGGGATTAGATGAAGACGGTTCCGATATATTTGAACATACAGCTCAATTTATATTGGATGCCAAGTTGTACGGTGTAAATATAACGGTTCCAACACCCCTCCCGGGGACGAAGTTAAGACAGCAGATGGAGGCAGAGAAACGCATTATTAGTTATGATTGGTCAGATTATACTCTATGGGACGTGGTTATTAGACCGAAACATATGAATAAATCAGAACTAGAAATTGGTTTGCTGAATTTATATAAGAAGATCTCAAATAAGCACAATTCTGATAAGCGTCTGAAAAGTTTATTGAATGATATCAGACAGAGAAAGAAATTGGAGAAAGGAGTAGATTAATAATTTGAAATATGGATGGTGTGCGGCTTTTCCTGGTAGAGAAGCAGTTTTAAAAGGATTGGATAAATCTTTTTATCGTGATTTTACACTGGTGAGAAACATCTTTGAGGAAGCAGACGAGATATTGAAAGTAAAATTAGAAAAATTTTGTTATACAAATGAAAAAATAGAATTTACCTGGCAGACAATCTGTTTAGTTACGCATTGCTACGCTATTTACAAGGTCATGGAAGTTATTTACGGTAAACCTAATGCTTTTGCTGGTTATAGCCAGGGAGAATTTACAGCTTTTGCAGCGTCTGATATTATAAAATTTTCAGAAATATTACTCCTTATAAAATCCCTGGAAAATATTCTTTATGAGGAAAAGGTAATTGGGGAATGTATGTATAGAATTGTAAATGTCGATATACTAGAATTACTGAAAGCATGTAGAATAGTGGATAATTCTGGTAATAAAGTTAGTGTAAGTTCTTATATCTCGGATAAACAAAATATTATTTCTGGCTTAAGAAACAATGTTATGGAAGTAATTCAGATATTAAAGAGGCAAAAAAATATTTGGGCGATTGATTTGCATTCTGATAGAGCATATCATAGTCCAATGTGTAATCAAATAGCTGAAAAATCAAAGTCGCTTTTTAATAAAGTTCAGTTTTATACTCCCAGTATTCCAGTCTTTAATTGCTATGATGGATTAAAAAATCAAGATAAAAATCTTCTCAAAGAAAAACTTTCAAAGCAAATTAATCATCCGATTCGTTGGAATAAGATAATTAAAGGCTTGGTGGAGAGCAATATTTTCAATTTAGTAGAAATTGGACCAGGATGCACAGTCAGTGGTAATTCAAGAATTGCACATGAAAGAATAAATTGCAGTTGGATAGGGAGTACAGATAATCTATGGTAATTAAAATATTATATTTTTGTTCTTTTGTGCCATACCGAATGTTAAGCAAAAATGGTTTAGAAATGATCAGTATCTTTGATACAAAATTTGGAGAGAATGAGCTTCCTTTTATATCGGGAAATCCATGCTGCTTTATTGATAAATGCGGTAAGATAGACTTTACGAAATATGATGGAATCATATTTACCAACTGTTGTAATAGCACACAGCGATTTTATGATTATTTAAAATATAAGTATCCTGATATGTTTACATATATATTAGAAATCCCCCGCAACCGATATGACACTGCTTTGGAAATTTGTGATCTCTGTGATAAGTTAAAAATGCATTTTAACATAGAAATAAATACAAAAGAGGTTAAAGATTGTTATGTTAATTATTTATCATCTAATAAACATATATTAATTATAACGAGTTCACTAAGTAAAAAATATGTAAATGAACTGGAAATCTTATTTAAGCCGTATCAGGTTTACGTCGAGTCTTGCTGGTCTGAAGCAAGAGGGGATTTATTTTTATTGAATAAAAAGACAGCTTGTATGAGAATGTCTGATTATTATGAATACATAATAGAAAGAATAAAACTCTATAAAGCAGTTATTTTTATAACGATAGAAAGATGCGATTATTGTATGTTTACTTACCCTGTTATTAAGCAGATATGTGAAGATTTGAAGATTAGATATCTGCATTTGGAAGAAGACTATGTGGACTCTATTTCAGAAAGAAGTAGATTAAGATACGACGCCTTTATAGAATGTCTAAGAATAGAAAGTGGTGATTAGTTGAATGAATTTCTTCAAAAGGTTAAGTTTGCCGATAAATTAACTCAGTTTATGGAACTTGAGGCAGCAAAGATGGTCGTTAATAATCAGATCAATATTTTTAATAATATCATGCAGACAGATAATGATAGAATTGTATGGAGTAATATGGTGATGCCTACAGAATTAATTTTTGCTTTTAATCTTATCCCATTGCAGACTGAACTTGTTTCAGGTTGGTTATCCACACTTAATCTGTCAAAAAAATATATACATACAGCTCATTCTAAAAAATATAATATAAATGTCTGTTCTTATCATAAAGCTATTATTGGATGCCTGGAAGAAGGAATATTAAAACCGCCTATAATTGCTGTTTTTTCTTCACATATATGTGATGGCGGAAGTATGATGGGGACTTATTTAAAAAAAAGATTTAATACGAAAGTCAAATTAATACAAGTTCCTTATTCAGTAACGGTACAAAATAGACAGTTCCTAGAAAGTCAATTGACTGAATTAAAAGAATGGATGGAAGCATATGTTGGATATCGTTTAACTAATGAAAATTTAAAAAGCACAATTGAGTTTTCTAATAAAGCAAGAGAATATTTTATAAAAGCAAATAACATCAGAAAATCTAAGACAGTATTTATGGGAAATCTATCTATTAGAAATATGTATGGTGCAACTTTCTTAATGGGTTCTGAATTAGGAGTTAAAGTTGCCAAAAAATATTATTGGCAACTTAAGAATAAACAAAAAGTTGAATGCAAGAAAAGAATACTTTGGGTACATTTTGCTCCTTTACATAATGGTCAAATAATGAAGTTTTTTGAAGAAGAACTAGGATGTGTTATAGTATTTGATATTACTAGCTTTATTTATTGGGATAAGTTAGATGAAAATGGCTCTATAGAAATACTCTCACAGAAAATATTGTCTCATTACTATTTAGGGGAGGCCAAAAAGAGAATTAATCTATATTTAAATATTGTTGAGCAATATAATGTGGATGGCATTGTGATTTTCATGCATAATGGTTGTAAAGCGATTCCATGTTCGGCTTGGGAATTAAAAGAAGTTTCCAAATTGACAAATAAGCCACTATTAGAATTATATGGTGATTGTATAAATCCTGAAGGTATCTCAACAGAACAAATGAAATTAAGAATGGAAGCATTTAAAGAAGGATTGGAGAGAGAGTAATGTATATCGGAATAGATATAGGATCAAGATCAACAAATGCTGTATTATTGGATAAAAATAAAGATATGGTTAATTATTCTATTTTGCCAACTGGATTTGATCAAAAACAGACAAGTAAATTAATTATTGATGATATTTGTAAAAGATCTGGAATAGACAAGGATGAAATAAAAAAGATTGTTGGTACTGGTTATGGGCGAAGAAATATACAAAATGTTAATAAAGTGGTAACAGAAATAACTTGTCATGCTTTAGGTGCTCAGTATTTTTTTCAAAATGCTGAAGTCATTATCGATATTGGGGGGCAGGATAGTAAAGTCATAAAGTTGTCAAAAAATGGGTTTGTTGAAGAGTTTGAAATGAATGACAAATGTTCAGCAGGAACTGGCCGTTTCTTAGAAGTTATGGCAGGCGTAATGAATATGGATATGAATGAATTTTCTCAAAGTGGTCTAAATGCAAGTAAGATATATAAGATAAGCAGTACTTGCACAGTCTTTGCAGAATCAGAAGTAATATCAGGGATATCAAAAGGGATTAAACGGGAAGAAATTATTGCAGGTATATATCAATCTATTGCCTATAGAATTTTTGTTTTAGCGAAAAATATTAATTGTGACGGACAAGTTGTTTTAACTGGTGGTGTAGCAAAAAATAAAGGAGTTATTGAATTTATAAGAAAAAAAATTAAAAATATTTCTGTTCCAGTGGAACCTCAAATTGTAGGTGCTATGGGAGCTGCTCTAATAGGATATTATGGAAAATAATTTTATAATGAAATTAGATTTGTTGTCACGATTTTTAAAATATTCTCATAATAAATTTTTGAAAACCTATATTGATTCGCAAAAACATACTATTGAATTGATTATATCTGGAAAACCATATATTTTATGTACGTATTATTTCCCATCGGAAATAATTTCTTGTTTTGATATTGAATGCCTTTATATCGAAAGAATTGTTGGACTGGCGATTGGATGTCACATTTTATCGAATAAAGAGAATTCAGAAATTGATTTTAATGGTTGTTCCTATCATAAAGCGTTTCTAGAGTTGATAAATTTGAAGATAATTCCCCTGCCTGAAAAAATTATTGCCGTAACGTATCCTTGTAATGATGCCGTTAATTTATGTAAACATCTAGAGATAAAATACGGGATTCCAACTTGCTACGTGTCGATTAATAATATGGAATGCCAGTTGCAAAAAATCTATGACTTATTAAAGAATAATTATTCAGTTAAAAAAAGTATTTCAGAAGTAGTTAATTTATCTAATGAGGCTATAATCATAAAAAAGAAAATAGATGTTTTAAGAATGTGTTGTCCGGGAATTATTGCTAGTAATGATTGCCTAAAGATTTTTACTGTAGAGAATGATTTTGGTAATGAAACAGCTGTAACTGTTTTAAAAAATATGTTTGATGTAATAAGCCAGAACAAAAAAGGTTTTAATAATCCAAGTGGAATCAAAATATTTTGGATGGGACTAATACCTTTATATAATAATAATATTTTATCTACTATTGAACGTCTATTACCATGTAGTTTTGTTTATGAAGAGATGTGGAATTTTGGTGATTATAAGTTAACTAAATCTAAATTTTTTGCAGATCTTGAAAATAAGATAAAACGCAGTTTATTCTATGATACAGAATCCAGAATAAATAAATTGGTTGAAGTGGTTTTAAACATGGAAATAGATATTGTTATTAATTTTACCCATGTCTCTTGTTCATTTCTTCCTAGAAAATTAAAGATTATTATGGAAAAATTAAAAAAGAAAGGTATAAAGATGTATAATGTAACCGGTAATGCGATCTATAATAACTTTGATCGAGAAATCTTAGAAGAAAATATAAAAAATATTATAAGTGGAGTAAAAGAATAATGATTCATTTATACAGAGAAGGTAAATTAGTAGTTATTGAGTTTTCAAAATATCCAATCAATTCTATGGATCTACAGTTTCTAAAAGAGTTTTATTATTTACTATTAAAAATAGATCAAAATCCTAATATTTTTGGTGTAGTTTTAAGAAGCAAAATTAATAATATTTTTTCTTCAGGTCTTGATTTAAGAAGTATTAACAGTAGTTATATACAAGTTACACGGATTAATCTAGTCAGAACTGTAAGAATGGTTCAAAAGATTGTAAAACTTATCTTAACATCGAATAAAATATTTCTGGCATCAATATCAGGAGCTGTCATTGGCTCTGCGGTATCTATTGTTATGGCATGTGATTTTAGATTTGCGAGTGCTGCAACCTGGTTTTGGATTCCTGATCCACAATATGGCGGCTTGCTTGCAGATGGTGGCCTTGAAGTCATTAAAAAAGTTTGTGGAATAGAAAATGCAAGAAAAATCTGTCTTACAAATGAAAGAATTATCTGTCAAACGGCAAAAGAAATGAATATGATAAGTACAATTTTTCGGGAAGAAGTTCTAAATGAGCATTCATTGAGTTTTTTGCACAAATTATCTACATATTCTAAACAAACATTAGTTAATACAAAAAATCTTATCAATAATTCCATTCATGTGCATTTTAAAATTAAACATATAGTAAAAGTTGTATTTTCTAAAGAAATGACGGAAAGATTGAATAGGTATATCAGGAGTAATTGAACATTCTTTTTTAATTAGTAAAGAGAAAGGTTATGTAAATGTTAATATGTGTTTTAATAATAATTGCAATATATATATTTTATCATATATATATTGGTTATCAATTAGTATATGAGAGCAGTCATCCTAAAAGAAGCGATATTTTATATCAGCCAAATATACCATATAAATATGAAAAATTTAATTTTGAATCAAAAGATAATTTAGTCTTAGTTGGTATTGTTTATTTACCTTTAAAAGAATCGAAAGGAACTATCATCGCTTCTCATTATTTAGGAGGCAGTAAATTTTCTATATATAATAGTATCGAACCTCTGTTAGACGAAGGATTTACGGTAGTATCTTATGACTACCCTAATCATGGAGAAAGCCAAGACAGACGTGGGAATAAATATACACTTGAGGATGATATGAAAAGGTTTATCTGTGAAATAAAGAAACAGGGAGTAAAGGGACCATTTGGGACTTATGGTTTCTCTATGGGAGCCACTGTTGCAATTAGTGCAATTGACAATCTTGATGGAATTAAAGCAATTGTATTAGACAGCGGTCCGTTGATCTATGTTCATGACTATTTTAAATATATATTAAAAATAAAAAATATCTATAATGTCATTACCAAATATGTTTTTTTAAAATATTATTTAGATATTATAGGTTTTGTTAAAATGAGAAGAAGAATGATCCGGAGATGTAAAAGTATGAGGAACTATAATATATTAATGTTTCATTGCAAAAATGATATTGTTATACCATATATAAATGCAGAATATACAAGAGAATTATTAAATCTTAATAATGTTAAGCTGGTAAGCGTACAAAAAGGATACCATTTGACTAATCGTGTGGTTCTCGGTAAATTATATGATGATTTAGTAGTCACCTTCTTCAGAAAATATCTGAAATAGTATGCATAATAGTCCCAATAACTCTTTTAGATAAATTTAGGGCATTGTAGGTCAAGAATTAATAGATTTATTTTGTTAGAATTGAACAAAAGGAGGAAAAAATATGACAGCATGGGAATCAATTCAAGTTACTTTAAATTATATTGAGGAAAATCCAGGAGAAGACATATCTATAAAGAATTTGGCAAAATTAGCAAATTTGTCTGTTTTTTACTATCAAAGGCTATTCAAGAGGCTTGTTAACAAAACAGTTATGGAGTATATTAAGCTTAGGCGATTAGCGAAAGCATCTCAATATATGTCGGAATCACATGATCGAATTATTGATGTTGCGTTGCGTTTTGGATTCGAAAATCACGAAACATTTACTCGGGCGTTTAAGTCCGCATATGGATTAACGCCTGAGGAGTACAAGCGTTCTCCGATTCGACTCAATCAATTCCAAAAGCCAGAATTATTATTAAATTATGTAATGATTGATGAAAATGTTCCATTAGTGTCTGATGGGATTGTACTAGAGATTAAATCAAAAAAACTTGAGCAACCGGAAATATACTTTGGTAGAAGTCGTCAGGTATCTCTGGATCAACTGCCTATTGGAGAGGCCACGGGTGTGGACATACCTGGACAATTATGGGAAGATTTTCATAAGAAAAAATCTTCCATTCTTGGCTTGGACTCTAATGGGGTTGAATTGGGAGCTTCTTACTTTTTGGCAGATAATGAAGAAGAAGAAGGGTTTTTCAATTATTTTGTTGGGGGAAAAGCTTCTGTAGAAGCACAGAAAAATGAAAAAGATGCCATTTGGGAATTGCCTGTCGGAGAATATATTGTTTGTTGCCTGGAGGCGGAAACATTTGAGCAACTTGTGACAGTAACATTGGATATAGCCAATAGATATCTTTTTGATACATGGTTAAAAAGACATAAACTGACTACTATGCCATTTTCTGCAGAAAAATATTACAAAAATGTTTCTGATAATGCGTATATGGAAATTTGGGTAATGCCAATACCTTCCGTTGATATTAATTCAAATTTTTGATTATTGTATTAAAGTAGATATGTTTTTTAAACATAAGTAAACAGATATATTAATGAGGTTTTTAGGGAGTGTAAGAGTGTGTAAGTTCGGAACGAACTTCACACTCTGTTTTAAAATAAAGTATGGCAAACTAATCAGAAGAACTGCACTGATACAAGCTATCATAAATGAATACCAGCCAGAAATCGTAGAGTTTACTTATTTTACTTGAAAAACCTGGTTTTTTCATAAATAACTGTTTACTTATGGTAATAAATATAGTCCTAAATCTATATAATAATATTTGTTAAATATGACAAATTCAACTTTAACCCGCCCTTTTCTTTTGTTAATACTTTTTATAGATCCTTCTTTTCCACAAAGAGGTCCACTTACTATTTTCAACACTTGATTTTCTATATGCCCTTTTGAAATATCTATAATACCATCTTCATTAATTAATTCTAAAATATATTTTATCTCTTCTTTTTGTATCTCGCAAAATAAGTTATCAAACTGTAAAATATTTATCACTTTAGGCAGATTCCATAATTTATTCTTAAATCTAATAATATCAGAGGTTTGAAGCAAGATATACCCCGGAAACATATATCTAATTACTTCACTGGTTATTCCCTGTTTCTTTTCTGAAATTTTCCTCTTAGGTACTAGTAGTTTGTAATCTAAATCTTTTAAATCCTCTGCTTTTAATTTTTTTAAATAATGAACCAGATTTTCTTCTTGACCTATACTTGTAAAAATTGCATACCATTTCATAATCCACCTCATATTTTAGTCATTTATCACCTACTTATTTTGATTATAATTTTACATTTATAACAAAATAATAAAACCATCAAAAGATCTATTTCTGTATATTTTTAGCACTATTAGGAGTATATCTTCCATAAAAGTAGCGCAGATAATTTTTCGTTTCATAGTCTGGACGGATAATTCAAAGAATCGCTGAAATATTCATACCTATGATTACTGATTTTAAGTACTATTGGAGGTTTTAAGAAGCGATATCTTCATGTAGGATAGCATAAAGAGTTGATTATAGAATTGCAAGACCTAAAGGAAGGTGATAATCAGTACGAAAGTAATTTATATTTCAAATATTAGAAGTTTAACAGAGAAAAGAGGATATTAGAATATGGAAAATGAATATTTATTTACTTCAGAATCAGTTACAATTGGTCATCCTGATAAAATGTGTGATGCGATATCAGACGCAATATTAGATGCCTACTTAGAAAAAGATCCTGAATCAAGGGTGGCATGTGAAGTAACAGCAGCCAAAGGTATAATTACAGTGATGGGTGAGATAACATCAAAGGCTAAGATAGACATTCAAAATGTGGTCCGGAGCACAGTGGACAGAATTGGATACAACAGCGAAGCGTGCGGTTTCAAAAGTGATACTTGTGGAGTAGTTATTTCTTTAAATAGTCAGTCAAAGGATATTTCTATAGGCGTTGACTCATATGAAAATCATGAATCCGGTGCTGGTGATCAGGGAATGATGTTTGGATATGCATGCGATGAGACAGATGAATTTATGCCTGCACCTATATATTATGCTCATAAATTATGCAAACAATTAGATAAAGTGAGAGCGGAAGGAGTAATTCCTTATCTGGGACCAGATGGAAAATCTATGGTTACTTTTCGTTATCAGTCAAATAGACCTGTAAAAATAGAAACTATAGTTGTTTCTTCCCAGCATACACTAGATATCGATCATTCTGTCGTTACAAAAGATATAACTGATCATGTTATAAGACCTTTAATTGTCAAAGAACTACTGCAGGATTGTAAGATTCTTATAAACCCTACCGGACGTTTTTTAACTGGTGGTCCATGTGCCGATACTGGGTTGACAGGCAGAAAAATTATTGTCGACACCTACGGTGGAGCTGGAAGGCATGGCGGAGGTGCTTTTTCTGGAAAGGATCCATCTAAGGTGGATAGAACAGGAGCATATGCTGCGAGATATATCGCAAAACATATTGTAGCATTAAAATTAGCACAAAAATGCGAGGTCCAAATATCTTATGCAATTGGAGTTGCGGAGCCGGTATCTGTTTATGTAGATATGTTTGGAACTGGAAACATTCGGGAGGAAGCAGTTACCAATATGATAAAAGAAATATTCGATCTAAGACCTGCAAATCTGATCGATCAATTTGATTTAAAATCACCAATTTATAGTAATATTTCTGCTTACGGTCATTTTGGTAGAAACGATTTAGATTTACCATGGGAAAGGCTTGATAAACTTCAAGAAATTAAAGATTTTCTTATAAAAAGCAGGTGACGCATGAATAATATTTTAGTTACCGGATTAGGTGCAGTTTCTACAGCAGGTTTTACACTAGATAGTATATGGCGGACTTTATATGAAGGAAGAATAACCTATGGACCTATTCCGGAGCTTTTAGACCGTTCAGACTTTCGAATTAAAATAGGTGCCAAAATTGATAAAAATGATTGGGCAGAAAATGTCAGTGATAAAATTTTGAAAAAGTATGGTAAAACGGCCTGCTATAGTGTGAGTGCTGCTTTGAGAGCTATTAATGATGCCGAAATAGATCTTAGTAAAATAGACAAAAAAAGAGTAAGTGTAGTAATCGGAACAACAATGGGTGAAATTGAGGCAGAGGAAAAAATAACAGAAAGTTTAGCAAAACAAGATGTAATCTCAGATAAATTATACCGTCAGGTAAGAACGGTCAATATTATAAATGCAGTAGCGGAAGCTACTGGTATACAAGGTTATATGTATACTATTCCAAGTGCGTGCGCAGCAGGTAATTATGCAGTGGCAATAGGAAAACAGCTTTTAGAATGGAATTATTCGGATGTTGTTTTAGCAGGAGGAGCAGATTCCTTTTCAAAAGTATCTTTTGCTGGTTTCCAAAGGTTGTTATCTTTGACACCTGACTTTTGCCGGCCTTTTGATAAAGACAGAAAGGGATTGGTTATTGGTGAAGGAGCCGGAATAGTTGTAATGGAAAGAGCCGGAATAAGAAACAACCAGAAAAATTATGGTTCCGTATTAGGATGCGGCCTGGCTTCTAATGCATATCATATGACATCACCCCACAAAGATGGTCAAGGAGAATTAGAAGCAATGGAAAAGGCGGTCAGGAGCTCGGGTCTGGCTTTAGAAGATATTGATTATATTTCTGCACATGGAACTGGGACTAGAGCCAATGATAGAATTGAGACACTTGCTATTAAAAGATTATATGGTAATATTGCCACGCCTCCGGTTAGCTCTATAAAATCTGTTCTGGGGCATTCTATGGGAGCAGCAAGTATATTAGAACTAATCGCAAGTTTTTTAATGATTCAAAATCAAACAATTTTACCTACTATGAATTGTATAACAAAAGATAGTGATTGCAGTGTAGATATAGTGCAAAATAATCCAAGAAAGTGTAACCTCCGATATATTATGTCTAATTCATTTGCATTTGGAGGACAGACAAGCAGTGTAATTATTGGATCATAATCATATACAGGGATAGACTGAGGTAGACAGCGGAGGGAAATATGGATAATAGAGTATTTATACATGGAAGTATTTTTTTTTCTAAGGAATCTTCGGAAGAAATCCGAAGTAGTGGCATGAATATCAGTTCCTTATGCATAGAGGCCATAAAACGACTGATGCATAATAATCCAACCTTAGAAATAAAAGCACCTATTTTTTTTGGGACAGCATATAGTAGTTTGAGAAATTTACATAATTTTAATACTGTATATGAAAAATCAGGAGCACTTTGGGTAAATCCCAGCTTATTTCCAAATACAGTATTAAATTCCCCTTCCTGTATGGCAAGCATCCATTTTAAAATCAAAGAACCAATATATAATATCTCTAATGGTAAGTTGTCAGGGCTGGATGCACTGGGCTTTGCATATTTAAATATCAAACACAATCAAACGGATAGGGCAATTGTATGTGCAGCTGATGAGTGTACCGATATTGCATTTCGGGCTGGGAGGGAATGGTTTGATGATTTTAGCAGTGCTTTATATCTATCCAATGAACCAAGTAATCTGGAGATTATAGCTTATCGGAAATTAAGTTTAGAGGATTATATTAAGGAAGGGAAGAAAAAACCAGTAGATGAAAGGAATAACATTCTGTGTAATATCAATCATTTCGTAAATGAAGAAAAAATATTTCATAAGAAGTTTTTCGCTTGTGCAGAGGACAATTATGTAGTTGAAATATGCATTAAAAGAGAAGAGATACAAAATGAGAAAAGCGAAATATAAAAATGCACCAGTCTTTTTTAATGGAATAGGAATTATATCTCCAGCTGGAGATAGTCCCGATGAATTTTTCCAAAGCCTTAACAGATCGGAAAGAAAAAATTCTTATTTTTTTTATAATGACCAAGAGATATCTGCACAAATATATAATTTTGACAGTTATAAAAGTAATCCGGAAAATTATTTTTTAGATGTTTGCTGTAAAGCTATATATGCTGCTATAGATGACAGCGGTGTTGACCTAATGGAAGAAGAAAGCTGTGTTGTTTTAGGAACAGGTATGGGAATATCGGATATGTTGTTAAGAAATCTGGTTGACGGTGATTTTATGTCAGAGTTGTCGAATAAAATACAATGCCGGTTACAAAATGATTTGGGATTGATATTAAAGGTATTTATCATGTCGAATGCATGTTGTGCAAGTGCACAGGCAATAGGCTTTGCTAAAGATTTACTTAATACGAATCAATATAATTATGTAATAGCTGGAGGCATAGAGATATTTTCATACCTGACATATAGCGGTTTTAAACGCCTAAATTCATTGGATATAGAAGGATGCCGGCCTTTTGATCGTGAAAGAAGAGGTATTAGCGTAGGTGACGGAGCGGTTTTTTTTGTAATGTCCAGAGAATGTATGGGAAAAACAAAATGTTTTTTAGCAGGTTATGCAGTTACAAATGATGCTTTTCATATAGTTCGGTCAAATGTGGATGGAATGTGTATCGGTATAGCTATAAAAAAAGCAATAAGACGTGCTGCAATCAGACCTTCGGATATTAAGGGGGTCATCGCACATGGCACTGGAACATTACTCAATGATTCGGTTGAGTCCTCAGTCCTATATCAGTTATTTGGAGAAATTGATGTAACTGCGCCTAAAGGTGTAACCGGGCATACCGGAGGAGCATCAGGTGCCTTTGGAGTTTTAACAGCTATTTATTCATTAAAACACCAATGTCTTCCACCGGTTGCCAACTTGAAAAATATCGACGATAGTATTGGAATAAAGCCGGTTAAAGGAAAAAAAAGAGAAAAGAAAATGGAATATATCCTTGTAAACTCAATTGCATTTGGAGGAACAAACATAGCCTTAGTCTGTGGGAAGAAATATGATTCGTTATGAAGATATTAAAACAGTAAGTGAGATATTTGTAACAAAAAGGGAGTTTGACCAGTCACATGCCCTTTTAAAATATGGCCGCACCATGGATCATTTTACCAGACAGGCCATATATACTGCTGAAAAATTATTAAGATCTACTGGGCTGCATTCATTTAATATAGATTCCGGATTGATAATAGCATCATGTACAGGTCCTTATTCTTCGGTTAAAGAAACTGCTATAGCAGTTAAGGAATCCGGTTACAGAAGTATTAATCCGGGATATTTCCCTAATGTAATGTCAAGTACTGCTTTATCATACATGGCTCAAAGATTTGATATTCAAGGGCCTACATGTTCTATTTTAACAACTATTGATAACATATCAGATGTTTGGGATTATACATCCATTCAAATATTATGCGGACATTGTATAGCAATGGTTGAAATTTATGTAAATGATTATGGATGGTCAAAGGGAAAATATGTAATCGGTAGAATTAATGAATAGTCCATGAGGAGTTCGTTTTGACCGAAAGTTAGTTATGAGGTGATTAATATTTTAAACATTAACGAAATAAGAGCAGAAAACAGGGAGAGGGTAGGAGAAAAAGCTTATAACATCAGCCGGCTTCTTAACTTTGGGTATAGGGTTTGTAGTGGCTATATTCTATCTGTTGATTATTTTACACATTTTGTTAAATACAATAATATAAATGAAAAACATATAACTTCATTATCAGATCAAATTATGAGTGGATCTTTTTCAACAGATCAATTAACTGAGCTGAAATGGATATATACTGAATTACTCAATGGTTCAGACAGGTTAATTGCTCGGTCTTCAGCGACTGATGAGGATGGATTTGAAAAAACATATGCAGGTATATTCAAAAGTATTACGGATATATGTACATTTGAAGAATTAATAATAGCTATAAAAAAAATATGGTGTTCAGCCTTTGCCAGCAAAGCAATGAATTATTCTGGAAATATTCGAAGTTCTTCTGGAATGGCGGTCTTAATCCAACAAATGCTTGACTGTGATAAATCCGGAGTAATCTTTACAATAAATCCTGTTTCGTATAAACAGGAAATAGTTCTTGAAGCAGTTAAAAAGAATAACTTTAAAATGATAGCTAATAAAGAAATAGCGCAAAGATATTACATTGATAAACACAGTGATGATATCTCTTATATAAAGGATAATTCTTTGCTGAATGAAATTGAAATTAAAGATCTTTACAAATTGTCAATAAAGGCAGAAAAAGATTTTGGATTTCCCTGTGATATTGAGTGGGGAATGATTAACGGAGAAATATATGTATTTCAGATTCGACCTGTTGTGAGAGTTTATAAACCGGATCAGTATTTTAAATCAGTAATTAAGGACACAGACTGCATTTTATTAGATAGATTCGCAGAACCAGCATCAGTATGCTATTTGTCATTTTTAGATAAATGGCAGGAAATGGTATACCTTAGTTATTTTAATGAAAAACCTGGTAATCAGTTTAACGAAAAACCTTTGTGTTTTATCAATAACAGGGTGTATTGGAATGTTAAATATCAAAAAAAATATTTTGAGGCAGATACTTCCAATAACCATCACAAAAAAAATCTGCTGAAAGAACTTATAAGACAAAGTTATAAGAATTGGTATACGCGCTTAGATGAATATGATAGAAATATTATCAGATTTAAAAGGCAATTAAAAACGCAATCCCATTCAGAAAATTTGATAGCATTACTTGATCAAGTTGTTTATAACTTTTGTTATTTTATTGGAATAGATCATTATAGATTTTTAGGGTTTGCGCAGATTATGTATAAAGAAACGCAAAAAAGACTTTCTAAAAATAAATTGAATAAAGAAGCTGCCGATAAACTAATGGGTATGCAGTCCAATATAAATTATACAATTAACGCTAACAAAGAGTTGCTGGCCATTGTACGGCAGATACAGAATAATAGTCGGTACTTTTGGCTGATTAATGAAAAAGACAGTGATTATATCTTAGAACAAATCTTTTGTAATGAAAAATATAGCTATTTGAAAGGAGCAATAGCTGAGTTTTTAATTAAACATGGGCATAGAAGTACATACTGTGATGATATTTATTATCCTCATTGGGAAGAAAATCCCACGCAAGTAATCGATCTGTTAAAACAATTAATCAAAGTTAAGGATCATTTAGATAAAAAATTGGAAAAAGAAGAGCAACAAGATATTCTAACCATATATGATCAGGGAAATATCAGCAGTATAGAAGCTATGAGTTTAGAAGAAGTTATCTATTTAACTGGAAAATATATGAAATTGCGTGAAGATCAACGTTATTATTTTGATAAAAGCTGGATTTTAATAAGACAAATTCTTCTTAAAATAGCAAAAAATTTGGTTGATCTAAAGAAGTTGGAAGAACGTCAGGACATATTCCATATGACAATTGATGAGATAAATGAAGCAATATTCTATACCTCACAAAGTATTCCACAGGATGTTATCAATATGCGAAAGGAATTATTTAAGAAGGCGAAAAAGGAAAAGCCTGAATATATAATAAAAGGTTCTGATCCTGTTCCGGTTCAAAAAGAAGGCAGCTACTTAAGTTATAAAGTGATGGGTATTGCCCCGGGAGTTGCTACTGGTAAAATTGTAATCATTAACAGTTTAAATGATCTTAGCAAAATTGTTCCAGGCACAATAGGTGTGGTAAGAACTTTTCATCCCAGTTGGACTCCGGTATTAGAGATTACATCGGGTTTGATTATGAGTTATGGAAATATGTTGTCACATGGTGCTGTTGTTGCACGCGAATATGGTATACCTGTTGTTGTATTTAATGATGATGCAACCGCCGTGTTTAATGAAGGAGATACGGTTCAGATCAGTGGAACAAATGGTAGAATAAATATACTGGGGTGAATATATTTCATTCTTATAGCTAAATATGGCAGCCCCAAGGTATGTGGTTGGAAGAAAATAAAGTAGAAAGGCTGCTCAAATAATATATTCTTTCAACTTACTATAAAAGTATTTAAAGAGCAATATTGCAGGAATGGCAGCAATGTAGGGTATTAAGATGATAAAAACGGCTTTGATTGTTCCTAAGGGATCGAAGTATGGAAAAAATACTTATTTAAAGACTTTTTTGGAGCAGAACGATATTGTATCAAAATTTTATGGAGCGTGGGAAACGCCAAATTTGAGTCTTTTGACGATTGCAGGGCTGTTTCCTGATGATTATGAATTACATTTTATAGATGAAGATCATGGTGAAAGAATTCCATTTGAGGAGCATTTTGATTTAGTATTGGTTACGGGTATGACACAGCAGATAAACAGAGCTTATGAAATCGTTAAAGCATTCCGTTTAAATCAATGCTATACGGTTATTGGAGGCATTCACGCTACCATATATCCGGAAGAGGCATCGAAGTATGCTGATACTGTGATTATTGGTGAAGCCGAGCCTGTTTTTGATCAATTTTTAAATGATTTTTCAAATATGGCGGCAAGAAAAATATATAAGGCAGAGTGTTTTGCTGATATAAGGAAATCTCCGGTACCAAGATATGACCTAGTTAATAAATCACTATATAGCTCCTATAGTATCCAGACAACGAGGGGGTGTCCGCGAACATGCAGCTACTGTACCCTTCCGGTTATGTACGGATCAGTTTACAGATGTAAATCAGTGGAGCAGGTGATGAGTGAGATTCGGGCTATAAAGCGTATCGAACCAAATCCATTCATCTTTTTTGCTGATGATAATATGTTCGTTAACAGGGAAAATTCTAAAAAATTAATTAGAGCTATAGAAAAGGAAGGTATCATATGGGGAACGCAAACGGATCTTTCAGTAGCAGAAGATTTGGAGATACTTCAATTGTTAAAATCCAGTGGATGCAGATGGCTCTTTATCGGTTTTGAAAATATATCCCGGTCAGGGCTGGAACTTTTAGATGCCAGGAAGTGGAAAGCAAATTTAGTTGACAGGTACCAAAAGTTAATAGATCAAATTAACCGGTCAGGTATTTATATATGGGGCTCCTTTATGTTTGGATCTGATCATGATGATTCAGGCGTATTCGAAAATACTTTAAAGTTTGCAATTGATAATGGAATATATTCGGGCAGCTTCACGATAATGACACCGCTGCCTGGTACAGAATTATTTAAACAAATGGAGAAAAATGACAGGATTATTGACTATGACTGGAGCCGGTACACCTTTTGGGATGTTGTGTATAAGCCAAAGTTATTGACGGAGGAGGAACTGGCAAAGGGTGTTGCATATTTATATCATCATTTCTATTCTATAGATAATACTAGAAAAAGAATGGGTAACATTAAAAAATTATTAAAAAAACATGGACAGGATGAATAGTGTGAAAGAAAGTCGTGGACAGCCAGAAAATGGCGCACTTAAACAAGCTATCCAAGAATAGCGAAAAAATATTCAAAGAATTATGTTCATTTTAAGAAGCTTCTAACGATTCGGGAATGATTCCCTCGCCTATAAGAAGTTTCAATGCTTGCTTGATTGCCTTTGCTTTTTGTTTTTCTTTCAAAGGTTCAGGCATATTGATTTTGTATAAGTCAGTAGGATTCCAGACTTCACCAGTTTTTAGCATTTGGTAAATTGCAGTAAGAATCATTCTGGCAATTGCAATGATGGCTCGTTTCTTACCTCTTCGCTTCATAATGCGTTCGTACTTTTGCTTGTAGTAAGGAGATTTGTCAGATTTTACGGCTGCATGAGCACATTGTACTAATG
>NZ_JAWYAJ010000228.1:0-8170 GCF_034124845.1 Robinsoniella sp. | reverse complement strand
GAATAGATTATGGTACATATTGGAACAGGCGGCTGGAGAGCCGTAATCGGAGACGAATTCACAAGGGAAAATATACAGAAACTAGCGATGGCAATGGTCCTGAAAATGAAAGCGGAAGGAGTGGAGGAAGACGGTATGGTCATTGGCTACGACCGGAGATTTTTATCCAAGGAAGCGGTTATGTGGGCCTGCGAAGTCTTTGCCAGAGAAGGAATCCATACGTATTTTATCAACCGTTCCTCACCCACTCCGCTGATTATGTATTACGTTATGAGCCACGGGCTTCACTATGGCATGATGGTGACGGCAAGCCATAACCCGGCTATCTATAACGGAATCAAGGTGTTCACCCAGGGAGGCAGGGATGCGGATGAAGAGCAGACCAGAAATATAGAGGACTATATAGCTGAAGTGGAAGAAAGCTGTAAAAAGGGCAATCCTATTGAGATTACCGAATATGATGAAGCGAAAGATAAGGGTCTGGTAACTGAGTTTAATCCTTTAAATGAATACCTGGATAATATTATAGCTGCCATAGATATGGAAGCCATCAAAGAACGGGGCCTTAGGGTAGCGCTTGATCCGATGTACGGTGTCAGCCAGACATCGATCAAAACCCTCCTTTCCATTGCCCGCTGTGAACTGGAAGTTATTCATGAACGTCATGACACACTGTTTGGCGGGAAGCTTCCCGCACCAAATGCAAATACCCTTCGTTCCCTCCAGAACTATGTTCTGGACCGGGGATGTGATATTGGTATAGCAACTGATGGTGATGCAGACCGTATCGGTGTTATTGATGATACTGGAAGATTTCTACATCCAAATGATATCCTCGTACTGCTGTATTACTATCTGGTGAAATATAAGGGATGGCATGGGGCGGTAGTGAGAAATATTTCCACCACTCACAGGCTGGACCGGGTAGCGGAGAGTTTCGGGGAAAAATGCTATGAGGTTCCGGTGGGGTTCAAATATGTATCTGCTAAAATGCAGGAGATGAATGCCGTAATTGGCGGAGAATCTTCCGGAGGGCTGACGGTACGGGGGCACATCAATGGAAAAGACGGAATCTACGCAGCGGCACTTCTGATTGAAATGATTGCGGTTACAGGCAAAAAGATCTCCCAGATAGCCAGGGATATTGAACTTGAGTTCGGTTTCCTTCATATGGAAGAGAGGGCTTATAAATTCAGCCAGGAGAAAAAAGAAGAAATCCATAATATACTTATGGTACAGAAACTGCTGCCGGAGATTGAAACAGAGGCAGAAAAGGTATCCTATCTGGACGGATGTAAGATCTATTTCAAAAATGGGGGATGGATCAGCGCCAGATTTTCCGGCACAGAACCCCTGCTTCGGATTTTCTGTGAAATGCCAAAGCCAAAAGAAGCGTCAGAACTATGCGGCCTTTTTGAAACGTTTCTGGGGATTGCCTGTGAACCTATTTGATTGGGGGATCATTTCCGGCAGGCGGTATTGATGGGGATGAGGTAAATTGAACAGAGCAGATGCAGTACATAATCCGTACTGCATCTGCTCTCTTTTGGCATAGGTGCATAAAGATTATCGTTACGGTGAAGAAGGAAATCGTTATGCTATAACCACAAATATCCAGAAATTTTCATGCAAATTGCAAGGGTACTATGTTACAATAGATCCATGGAAGAGGGAGGGTCAGGATTATGGAAAATCAGTCTCAGAATGTACAAAAGCCCAGGTCTTTGAAATCGCGGATGCTTTTTTTCATTATGCTTTGCTGGGTAATACCGCTGCTGGTATTATTTGTATTTATGGTTTTTTCTTATCGGAATGAAATACTGGAAAAATCGGAAATGATGTTAAATCTGGGCATCGAAAATGTGACATCTACGATTTCTCAGAGAATAGATGAGGCGATTACGGCATCGAAAAAACCATCTTATGAAGGGGTATGTGAAAAAGCCTGGAGAAAGTACCGGAAAGGCGAGACCAATAAAAATCAGTTTTATCAGGATATTAATAATGAATTAAAAAGCAAGTTTTACATAGACAAGAAATTCAGTATGTTTACCTTCTATCTGGAGGGTGATGATGAACCGTTATGCTATTCGGCAAACAACGAATTTTCTTACTTAAGCTATATGGAACAGATTCATGGGAAAATGAAAGACCTGATTGAGGGCCATTCTTCCGATGCGGTGCTGCGTGTGGTGGATGGGCGGATATATATTGTACGGAATATGTATACGGTTACGAAGTATATTAAGTTTGGAACGCTGATAGTTGAATTGAATCAGGATCAGCTGTTTCGGAATATTCAGATGGATTTAAGCGTCAATGCGGCAATCTGTTTTAATGATGGCGAGGAATTCGTAATGGTGGGAAATCAGGATAAGGATGCTTCCTTTCAGTATTTTCCGGCACTATTTCAGAAGTATGATAAAAATAAAGATGAGACAATCCAGATGGATTTAAGCAACAGTTACAAAGGCTATCTAAAAGAAAAAAAGTGCAGGGATTATAACATAGGTGTTGCTTTTCTGGTCAGCAAGGCATTATTTTATGAATCCCTGTATAATCTATACAAGATTATAGCATGTATCAGCCTGATTCTAATTCCGGTATTAATGTACGGGGTGAAGTTTTTAAATAAGCAGGTAAGTATTCCGGTCAGACGGATGATCCGGGCCTCAGAAGCAATTGAAGAAGGGCAGCTTGGAACTGTGGTAGAGGGAGAAAATATGCCAAATGCTGAATTTTCTTATCTCATGGATTCTTTTAACCGGATGTCCAAACAGGTAAAGTATCTGTTTGACTATGCATATGATGAAAAGCTGGCACGCAGAGATGCTAAAATTATGGCACTTCAGGCACAGATCAATCCACATTTCCTGAACAACACCCTGGAAATGATGAACTGGCAGGCGCGAATGTCAGGAGATATCACCATCAGTAAGATGATCGAATCCCTGAGTACAGTGCTGGATTACCGGATGGACAGAGCAGGAAGCCGTCTGATTAATCTTGCAGAGGAACTCCATTGTGCGGATGCTTACTTCTATATTATATCTATGAGGTTTGGAAAGCGTCTGAAAGTGGAATGGAAGGTTGATGACAGTCTGCTGCAGGTAAAAGTACCGAGGCTTATTTTACAACCGCTCTTAGAGAATGCTGTAGTACATGGCATAGAGCAGGTTAAAAACGGTGTAATTGAAATACAGATATACCACGATGAAACCAAGGTCTATGTAAAGGTGTTGAATTCCGGAAAACCAATAACCAGTGAAGATTTGGAGAAAATCAATGGGATCCTGTCCGGAAGCCCCGGAAGCATTAAAGCTGAGCCGGGGCAGCATACTTCTCTTGGAATCCGCAACGTAAATGAAAGGATCAAGCTGATCTACGGGGAGCAGTATGGCCTTGCCATTACACCGGCCCGGGATGGCAAAACAGAGTCCGTCATTACGCTGCCCTATGAGAAAGAACTGGACAAAGAGGAAGAAATTAATAGACAAAAGGCACAAAAAGAATTGCAGAGCACCGGTAAAATTGGGGAATAAAACGGGTAACTTTGTCGCAGGATTTGATTATTCTTGTGAAGAGGGCAAGAATGAACAAATAATGTCAAGTAGGTCTAATGCATTTTGAGGTCATTACAAGTATAATAGGATTATAAGAAATGAGAGAAATACTCATAGAAATAAAAAACTCATAGGGAGGAAATAAAGTATGAAACTCAAAAAGGTATTGGCAGTAACCATGACAGCAGCGATGACAATGACCATGATGGCAGGTTGTGGAAGCACCACAAGCGCAACAACAGAAGGAAAGAAAACAGAAGCAAGTGCAGCATCTGAGGAAACGAAAGCACCGGCAACGGATGGAGAGACCAAAGAAGCATCAGAAGGCGGCAGCGAAGAAACCGAAGCAGCATCGGAAAGCGCACCGGCGATAGAGACCGCAACATCGAAAAAGGCAGCAGAAGAAGTGGCAGGAGGAAAAGATGTTACCATTAAGACCGTTTCCATGTTCGGCGGAACAGACCCCAATGCCATTGTTTATCAGGCAGTGAATAAAGCATTTATGGAACAGCATCCAAATGTAACCCTGGAAGATGATTCACAAGTATCCAATGAAGAATGGAAGTCCAGAATTGCAGCTGACTTTTCCGTAGGAAATGAACCGGATGTTTTACAGTTCTTTGTAGATGCTACAGCAAATGATATTATTTCCACCGATAAATTAGTACCTTATGATGAGATCGTAAAAGAATATCCGGAATATGCCGGTGATACATTACCGGATGCATTGGATAAGGTAAAAAATGCAGACGGCGTGAAAAGAGCAGTTCCCACAACGGGATATTGGGAAGGACTCTTCTGTAATAAGGATGTATTTGATGAGTGCGGTGTAGAGCTTCCAACTGATTGGGACTCTTTTGCAAAAGCAATTGAAACTTTCAAGAGCAAAGATATCATTCCGGTAGCATGTTCCCTAAATGAAGTTCCTCACTACTGGGTAGAGTTTTGTATGTTATATACAGCCGGACAGGAAGAATATACATCCATGCCGGATAAGGCTCCTGCAAACTGGATCAAAGGCATTGAAGTTATTAAAACAATGAAGGAAATGGGCGCTTTTCCGGAAGATACCGACACCATTGACAACTCTTCCGCAGAGCAGTTATTTAACAGTAAGAAAGCAGCAATGCAGTTAGACGGAAACTGGAGAATGAATGGAATTGATGATAAAGATAACGTGGTAGTAGTTCCATTCCCGGGTGTTCCTGATCAGGCTAAAGATGTGGCAGGTTATATGGTGAGCGGATTATCCTCCGGATTCTATATTACAAGAAAAGCATGGGATGACCCGGACAAGAGAGATGCAGCAGTAAAATTTGTTATGGCTCAGACCTGTAAAGATTCACTGATGAAATACTGGAATGGCGCAGGTATCCCCACCTGTGAAATCTCTGAAGATGAAATGCCTTCTGACAACCTGGCAAAGAGCGGGCTTGAGTATGCCCAGGCTGCAAAAGGACTGGTACTGCCAACTGATGCAAGATACAACACATACAAAGCACTGACCAGCCAGATTTCCGGTATGGCAGCAGGTATGGTCAAAGCAGAAGATATTATCAATGATATGATTACACGTTATAAAAACGGTGAAACCATAGAGTAGTAAATTAAGTTAAAATTGTCCTTGTAAGCAGAGGGAGTTTCCAAAACCGCCCCCTCTGCTTCTTTATACCCAAAATTCAATGTATGATATTAAACAGGAGGTAATTTACCATGTTATATAAGAAAAAATGGCCGCTTCTCATCTTTTTGGTTCCAGGAATTTTATTTCTTGTAATATTCCTGTATGTACCCTTCGTAGAAAATATAAAAAATGCTCTTTATGATATGTCCGTTCCAGTAGCTATGCCAGGCCGTGCATTCCGGTATGTGGGAGCTGAAAATTTCCAGAAACTGTTTTCTGATCCCATGATCCGTGTGGCTCTTGGGAACTCCATAAAAATGATGTTTCTGACCGTAATTTTTGAAGTGGGGATTGCATTTGTCTTAGCAGTATTGGTAAGCAATATTAAGAAAGGACAGCAGTTTTTCAGAACCGTATATTTCTTCCCCATTGTAATTTCCGCAACTGCTATCGGTTTACTGTTTAAATTATTTTATAACTATGATTCTGGTATGCTGAATCAGATTTTAACCGCACTGGGATTTGCCAAGGTGAAGTGGCTGGGTGAAAGCCTTGCATTTATCATGGTATGCATTCCCACACTCTGGTCATATGTTGGATTCTATTTTGTAATCCTGCTGACGGGGCTTAGTGATATACCGGAAGAGGTATACGAAGCAGCATCCATCGACGGGTGCAGTAAATTCAAACAGGTATTTTATATTACAATGCCAATGCTCCGCGGTGTGTTCTGTACTTGTATTACCCTTGCGGTAACGGGAGCTTTGAAGGTATTCGATCTCCCATGGGTAATTGCCAGTCAGGGGGCGCCTTACGGACTGACCCACTTTATGGGAACTTATATGTACCAGACCACATTTGAATTAAATGATTATGGTTATGGCTCTGCAATCGCAATCTTGATCGTTATTCTAGGGGTTATCGTATCCAAGATCGTAACAAAGGTTGCCAGACCAGATGCAAATATGTAGGAGGACGGTTATGACAGAATTAAGATATAGTAAAAATAAAGAATTTTCAATGGATTTACAGATGCCAAAAAGAAAGTTCGGCATTGGAAAAATCGTAATTTATGCAGTGCTGATATTATGGGCAGTCACAACAATCTTTCCATTTTTATGGGTATTTTTAAACTCATTTAAACCTTCTGCAGAGGTAATCAGTAATTCATTCAGTCTGCCTCAGGCATTTGATCTGGCTAATTATAAGAGGGCATTTGAAAGTTTGAACATTTTAAGGGCGTATGGATTCAGTATTACTATTTCAGGATCTGTAACACTTGGAGTTATGCTGCTTTCTACTATGATGGCATTTGCCATGACCAGGTATAATTTCAAGGGAAAGAATTTTATGGACAGTTTTATCGTGGCAAGTTTGATGTTCCCGGTATTTTCCACGATCATACCGGTACTGAGAATGATGGTAAAAGCGGATCTTCTGAGTACGCCGATTGCAGTCATTCTGCCTCAGATAGCTGGAAATTTAAGCTTTGCGGCAATAGTCATGATGGGATTTTTAAGGGGATTGCCAATCGAGATGGAAGAAGCGGCATATATGGAAGGTGCAAATGTATTTCAGGTATTTACGAAAATTATTATACCGCTGTGCAAAGCCTCCCTTTCAACCGTAGCCATTTTCAGTTTCTTATGGTCTTATAATGATTTGTTTGTACAGAAAACCATGATGCGTGATCCCAAAAATATGCCGATCTGTGCATTGTTAGAGATGATCAGTTCCAAATACGGAACAGATTTCGGACTTATGGCAGCTTCGGTAACGCTGATTGTAGTTCCGGTTTTGATTGTATATATTTTCCTTCAGAAAAACATTATTAAGGGATTGACAGCAGGTGCAATAAAGGGATAATATGGATATACTATCCAGGTAAAAGTATCATTTCAGTCGTTGTGTGGATGCGTCTGGTCTGGAGAAGTAAAGTACTGGGGGCGTACTGGGGGCCGTAGTTATGTATAGAGTAGTAATAATTGATGATGAACCAATCATTGTGGAAGGTATCTCAAGAAGTGTGGATTGGAAAAAATGGGATTGTAAAGTGGTTGCCACGGCAAATGACGGCATTGAAGGACAGGAAGTGATCCGGGAGCATAAGCCCAATATCATAGTGTCCGATATCTCTATGCCGGGATTGGACGGACTGGCAATGGCAGCCGGATTGAAGTCAGAATTTGAAAACATGGAAATTACCATCCTGACCGGATTCAGGGATTTTGATTATGCACAGAAAGCCATTCGCCTGGGCGTAACCAGGTTCCTGCTGAAACCTTCTAATATGAGTGAAATAGAGGAAGCGGTAGATGCAATGGTGCAAAATCTCCGGAAGAAGAAAATCACAGGAGAGGCGGATGCGGTGGAAGAGAGTTCCGACAGCGCTGCCAGCAGTTTTATTGTAAAGAATGCATTGAAGTATATTGAGGACAATTATAATCGAAAAATAACGCTTCTGGAGGTGGCAGAGAAGACTTACGTCAGCCAATGGCATTTGAGTAAGCTTCTGAACCGCCATACAGGGCAAAGCTTCTCAGAGTTGTTAAACCATACCAAAATAGAACATGCCAAAGAAATGTTAACAGATCCGTCCCTTCGCATCGGTGATATAGCAGAAGCAGTGGGATTTCTGGATATGGCACATTTTTCAAGGGTGTTTAAAAAGCAGACAGGGATGTCAGCAAATGAATATCGGAACCATGAGGTTTAAGGGCATGGGAGCAGGGCATTTTCCGTTGGCGGTGAACGGGAGGTGCCTTTTTTGGGTTGAAATATGCTCTGGTAATATAGGGAATTCTTTATAGGTGGTTTATTAAATGAAATATATTGGGGTTTTGCTGAGTAAGGACGCTTTGTATAAGATAGGTAGTGTACGAAAAGATGGGCGTGGGAAACTGGTATGGACTCCGTCAGCTGGCCGCGGAACTGGTATTTTCTAACCTTTCCGAAGCGCTTTTTGGCGGCACGCGGGCATTCA
>NZ_JAWYAJ010000227.1:22406-37908 GCF_034124845.1 Robinsoniella sp. | reverse complement strand
CCACAAAGTGTGACGCACAGCTGCCAGAAAGCAATTTTAAAACACGCTCTAGTACTCCATCCAGCCAGAAACCCTACTAACAGTGCTGATTATTTTGTCAGTCTGCAAGGCGGAGGATGGAAGCGGAGTGGTTCCTCCGCTGACTGACGACAACGCGGCAGATGGCAAAATAGGCAGTGCTTTTAGTAGGGGTTCTAGCCGGATGGAGTACTAGAGCCTGTTTGCATTAAATAATTTTTAAATTCGGTAACAGCCGGGAGGTAAATATGCCATTTGATTTTCATAACAAAGACAGAATTAAGAATTTATTGGAAGAGCTGGAAGAACTGCGTTACCACAGCTTGCAGGAAATACCGGAATTCCTCTGGTACGAAGACGACAAAAAGACAGGAAACAGGACACCTGTGGGAGATCCGCAAAGAGTAGGAAAAGGATTTCGCTGGAAAGGCTGGGACCGCTATAACTGGCTGTGTACCAACATCACCATACCAGAATCCATGCAGGATGAAGAAGTAGTTGGGCTCTTTGACTTCGGGGCACGTGCCGGAACGGGAAATAACAGCCATTTTGAAAGCCTGTTGTATTTAAATGGGGAACCTTACCAGGGAGTGGATGGAAACCACAGAGAAGTCTTTTTAAAGCCTGGGAAAAACGGATTCAGCCTGGAGCTGAACTTCCGTGTATGGTCCGGGCTGAACGGCGGCGGCAGGCCACAGGAAATGGCGATGGAAATAAGGCGTGCGCAGTTTGGGGTACTGGATCATATGACAGATGAGTTTTATTATCTGGCAAGAACTGCCCTGGAGGCTTACGAGCTTCTGGACGATAACCATGCATATAAAGAGTGGATTTTAAATACACTGGTGAAAGCCTTTGGCTATGTAGATTATACCGAGCCAGGCAGCAGTGAATTCTATGAGAGTGTCAAACAGGCTTATGCATATTTAAATGGACAGATGGATGGACGGGGAAAACCGGAAGTAGAGGTGACGCTGCTTGGACACACCCACATTGATGCCGCGTGGCTTTGGCGGCTGTGCCATACCAGAGAAAAGGCTGCACGTTCCTTTTCCAGCGTCAACCGTTTAATGGAAGAATACGGACAGTATACTTTTCTGCAGTCCCAGGCACAGCTTTACGAGTTTATCAAAGAGGACTATCCCGACATCTATGAAAAGATCAAAGAAAGGGCTGCCCAGGGAAGATGGGAACCCTCCGGATCCATGTGGGTGGAATGTGACTGTAACCTGGTTTCGGGAGAATCCATAATCCGCCAGATTCTGATGGGAAAGAATTTCTTTCTGCAGGAATTCGGATATGAAAATGATTTCCTGTGGCTTCCCGATGTGTTCGGCTATTCCTGGGCACTGCCCCAGATTTTGAAAAAATCCGGTGTGGATACCTTTATGACTACAAAGATCAGCTGGAATGATACTAATAAGCTCCCCTATGATACCTTTTTATGGAGAGGGATAGACGGAACGGAGGTAACTACTCATTTCATTACCACCACGGACCAGGGAGATTCTTATTATACATATAACGGCGATACCAGGCCGTATGCCGTAAAAGGCGTCTGGGATAATTACAGCAATAAGGATTTGAACAGAGATCTATTGATCGCCTATGGATACGGCGATGGCGGGGGAGGACCCAATCGTGATATGCTGATGACCATGGGGCAGCTGAATAAGGTACCGGGTATTCCCAAAGTCAAAACGGAAACAGCCCGCAGTTATTTTAAACGGCTGAACACAACCCTTGGGGAAAATCCCATGCACGGTTTTTTGCCTGTCTGGGACGGGGAACTGTATCTGGAGTTTCACCGGGGTACCTATACATCCCAGGCATATAATAAAAAAATGAACCGGAGGATGGAGTACTTATTAAGAGATGTAGAACTGCTATGTGTTCTGGCACAAAACATATCCGGTCTGCCCTACCCCCGGGAAGAGATTAAAAAGGCATGGAAGATCGTGCTGTGCCACCAATTTCATGATATCCTTCCGGGCTCCTCCATCAAAGAAGTATACGAAGACAGTCATTCCGAATACGAGCGTGCCAAAGAGCTGCTTATGAGGATAGATGAAAAACTTTGCAAAGCGCTGTATCAGCCGGAAAAAGGTGTCTATACGGTCTTTAATAATGCAAACTGGAAGCGGAGTACCTATGTTCGGATAACGGAAACGAAGGAAACAGATGTGTTTACCGATGCCGACGGAGTACGGCTGGATTCCAGATGGAATGATGGAAGCAGTGAAGTGTATTTACCGGATATAGAGGCATTTTCCTTTGCGGTCATTACGAAAAAAGAGGGAACAGCCGTATCTGGACGGGAAGCAGAGAACTTTAGAGCAGATACACCCTTTTATACGGTTTCCTGGAACCAGCAGGGACAGCTGACAAGCATCTATGATAAGGAAGCAGAAAGAGAAGTGCTTCCGGCAGGAAAATGCGGCAATGTACTCCAGGTTTTTGAAGATAAGCCAAGATGCTTTGATGCATGGGAGTTAGAGCCTACCATTGATTTAAAGAAAGAAGAGATCACAAACTGCATCAGCATTAGAGCAGAAGAGCACCCGACAGGAATTTATGTTACCTTTATCTGGAAATATCATAAATCCAGGATCAGCCAGACCATGTGTCTCTACCGGAATAAAAAAAGAATTGATTTCCGTACCGCAATCGACTGGGAAGAACGCCAAAAGCTTCTGAAAACGGCATTTCCAGTGGATATCAGGGCGGTGGATGCCAGATTCGATATACAGGAAGGCAATATGAGAAGGCCCATTACCCGCAATACTCCCTGGGAATATGCCAAATTTGAAGTAGTTGCACACAAGTGGGTGGATCTGTGGGAAACCGGATATGGAATGGCGGTCTTAAATGACTGCAAATATGGCCATGACATCAAAGAAGACACCATACGCCTGACTCTCTTAAAATCGGCGGTAGATCCGGACTACACGGCAGATCTAGGATATCATGAGTTCACGTATTCGATTCTGCCCCACCATCTGGAATGGTATCAGGCAGAAATAGAGGAGGAAGCATTTGATCTGAATAACCCGCTGACTGGCAGGTCCGGGAAACCGGTGCTGGAAGATCGTTTTCTTACTTTTGATGGAGATAACATCGTTGTGGATGCAGTGAAAAAAGCGGAGAACAGCGAAGCCATAGTGGTTCGTTTTCATGAATTTAAAGGGGCCAGAGCAGTCATCAAAATGCGGTGTGCATTTAACATCAGGCAGTGGTGTGAATGCAGCCTGATGGAAATACCGGAGGGGACATTCCGGGAAGAACCGGTAGAAATATTTATCAAACCATATGAGATTAAAACCATAATGATAAATTTCTAAGAGGAAGAAACAGCCGCCAAATGGTACACTGAAAGTGCGTCCGTTTGGCTCCCAGCCCGGGAAATCAAGGACGGCTGAACAATATCTGCGGGAGGAAAAAAATGAAGTTTTTTATAAAGTCCGGCTTGGAATCTCTGAGAACTGATGAACAGTTGATTCTTATGGGAAAGTACGGGGAGGAGCCAAATTTCTCCAACATATATAACATGATAGAAAACAGACAGTTCACCAGGTGGGATATTCAGGAAGAAAAAGAATATCCTTTTTGCCATTTACAGAAAAAGTGCCGGGAGCTGGGAAAACATGCAATGGGCAGTATCTGTATTTATCTGGATGGACTGTGTGCGGATGAAGAAAGTGCAGCAGAACTCATACCCATCATGGTGAAGGCAATTGTAAAAGGCGGATATTCTTTTGCAAAAGAAGGGTTAAAAAAGATTGGAAATAATAGTATATTTATAAACAGGGAATTATTTTCAAAATATCCCGAGAGCCAGTATACCTTTATCACAAAATTTGCTTTAAGTAAAATCCTGGAGGATGCCGAACTGGATGCCAGGTGCATCGGTCATGCAAGAAGTCTGGGCAACCTTCCCGGAAATTATTTCGGAATCCGGGAGATGGAAGCATATGTCAGGGAACTGGCAGAGTATTATCAGATAAGGGCAGATATACTTGATGACAGGGCATTAAGTGAACTGGGATGCCAGGGAATCCTGTCAGTGAATCAGGGGAGCAGCAAAGGCGCCAGGCTTTTTGTTCTTCACTATGATGGAGATGGGTCCGGAAATCTTACGGCACTGGCAGGCAAGGCAGTTATGTTTGACAGCGGCGGCTATCATTTAAAAT
Organism: Robinsoniella sp.; assembly: GCF_034124845.1. Classification (NCBI taxonomy): domain Bacteria; kingdom Bacillati; phylum Bacillota; class Clostridia; order Lachnospirales; family Lachnospiraceae; genus Robinsoniella; species Robinsoniella sp. The sequence goes on along the minus strand of NZ_JAWYAJ010000227.1, from coordinate 33,700 downwards.
CCATGAGTGGCATGGAAGGGATGCAGTATGATATGTGCGGCGGTGCGAATATATTGTCGGCATTTGAAATGGCAGTGCGAAAGAAAAGTGAACAGAGGATCTGCGCCATTATACCCTGTGTGGAAAATGTAATCAGCCCGGATGCCTGCAAAATGGGAGATGTCATCACAACACTGTCAGGCAGAACGGTGGAGATCTATAATACCGATGCGGAAGGGCGGCTGATACTCTGTGATGCGTTAACTTATGCGGCAAAATTAGGAGCAGAGCGTATCATAGATCTGGCAACTCTTACCTATTCCTGCCAGAACGCCCTTGGAAATGAGATAGCAGGGATCTTTTCCAATAGTGATGAATTCTATGGAGAGTTTAGCAGGACCGGGCAAAACTGCGGGGAAAAATTCTGGAGGCTGCCTTTAGATGGGTGTTTCCATGAGAAAATAAAAGATTCCCTAACGGCGGATCTCATTAATTATGCCCCCGGGTCAGGCGGCGGTGCCAGTATAGCGGCATCTTTTCTGGAAGAATTTATAGAGGAAGGAATCCAGTGGATTCATCTGGATGTGGTAGGCCCCGCTGTGAATAAGCAGGAAACAGATGACTTGTGCAAAGGTGCCACCGGAGTTTTTGCAGATACCATAGCTGCCCTGCTGGATAGAAAAGGAGTGACAGACAGATGACAGATTATTACTTTGATACAGACATGAAAAAAGAAGTCCTGGAGAATTATCTTTCCAGGGCAGTAACGGCTGCAGGATTATTGGAAAGCAGTACCCTGGAGGATGATTTGAGAGCCATCGGAGAGCTGGGGGTGAAATTCCTGGGGAGAGCCTCCGGGGTCTGGTATATGACCATGGACGAGGAAGAACATTTTGAAAAAAGCAGGGAACTGGCGGAAAAAGTCCATGCAGTAGATGAAGATATTATCCTCCAGTCCTGTATATTTGAGATCATCGTTGAAAAAATAAATGAGATTCCCATTCCGGAATATGTCTTTGAAGCATTTGGCGTAAAGCCGGAAAAAAGAAACTTTTGTCTGGAAAAGGCGTTGTTTCCCCAGAAGCCTCCGGGTTTTATACATACAAGCGATGAAAAAGAAAAAAATGGAGGGATTCCGGATCTGAACCGTCTGGAGGCCAGGATGTGGTTCTATTACAGAGCCAGCCGTTATATTGACTGTGGTTATGAAGCCCTCCATATGGGGCAGGTTCATCTATATACCGCCAATGACAGTGGATTTCTAAAAACAGAAGAGTTGTTTTATCTGATTCGGGACTATGGAAAAAAGCATGCACGCCGCCACAAAGTACTTCTGGATGCCCACACACACGGTATCAATATCCGGGGAAGACTGCTGTTTGATTATCATGCCATGCCATTTACGGGAGTGCCCCTGCTTGAGCATCCGGGTCATAAACAGGTGCTGGTAAGAGAAGGGTTCAGCGAAGGAGGAAGCAACCCAAACGGGTGGAGTGCTCAGGCAATGCCTTATCTGATGGAATATGACAACTGGGGAGGAAAAGTAATAGACCGATTTGATGCGTATACCAGAGAAGAGCTGGCGAAGAAAGACTGGTGGGGATATGATCAAATCGGATGGTTTGCCAACCAGGATGAAGCGACCAGGAACCACTTTCTGGAGTACACCTACTATTGGACAGAAGTCCAGAATCCAAATGCCTATTTTGAAGTTCCCTTTCGCAGAATGCTCAGTGATGCGGCCCTTGTGGCAAAGCGGGAAGATGGAACTATAGGAATACAGGAATTTTACCAGATTAATGATAAAAGCAAAGGCTGCCCTATGGGATTTTCCCAGGAAGGCACGCTTCGCAGACTTTGGAGCATGAATCATATGCTGCGGCAAAAAGCAGCCAACCCGGGCAATCTGATGGATTATGGCGCAAGGGAGGAATACGACGAAGAAACCGGCGTGAAGCTGCCGGAAAAAGTAGTGGTATATGGCAGCTTTCAGCCATTTGTGGGAGCAGTAAAGAATGATTCTAACAGTGAGGTGACCCGCATGTACTATCTGGGCGGTGGCTTGTATGCCCTCACAGTGGTCATTCCCTATGCGGGTACCTACGATTATGCAGTTTCCACTTACGGAACACTGTCTGCAACATACTGTTACGACTGCTTTCCAAGAAGTGGTTCTTCCAATAAGGCGAATCTGGTAACGGAAAAGGATAATACCGTTATAAGATTTACTTACCGGTTTTCTGATCATAGAGTTAGCGCGGAAATTGTGGAGGCAGAAACCAATAGTTGTAGAAGTATATCTGAATAATCATGTGATCTAACTTTAATGAAAGGACAGAAAAATGGTCAAATACGAATTCAAAATAATAAGTTCTCTTAATAAAGTCTTTCCGGGAGCAGAACCGGAAGACGATTTAAGGGGCATAAGGTTATCCGGATTTTGGGGAGAAACGATTTCCCTGCAATGTGCATACCGGGCGGAGTCTTTGTATACCGGGTATGGAAGGATAGCGTTACATGGCAGTTTAAAAGATGCGGTGCGGATAAGGGAAGTGAAACTAATGCCATCTGTTTTGCCCTGCAACGGGGAAGGGGATGACCATTATCTCTCCAAAGAGCCCGGTCTTTATCCTGATTTATTAAGTAATATTTCTCTGGAGAGGATAACATATGTTCCCTGTCAATGGCACGCCTTGTGGATTGATCTGGAAGCAGAAGAGGGAATGGAAGGAAACCAGGATCTCATATTGCAGTTTTACGATGAAGAAGATTTACTGGTGGGCGAAGCACGGACAGAAATCTGTATTTACCCCATACATCTGCCCCCTCAGACCTGTTTTCATACAGAATGGTTTCACTGTGACTGCCTTGCGGATTATTACGGGGTAGAGCCCTGGTCTGCCCGCCACTGGGAGATTATGAAAAATTTTATCACACTGTATAGCAAACGAGGCATAAATATGATTTTAGCCCCGGCATTCACACCGCCTCTTGATACTGCCGTAGGAGAAGAACGGACTACGGTACAGCTGGTAGATGTAAAGATTGTGGGCGGAAAATATATGTTTTCCTTTGATAAGCTGTACACTTTTTTTCAGATGTGCATGGAATGCGGTGTGAAATATTTTGAAATCGCCCATCTTTTTACCCAGTGGGGGGCTAAAAGTGCACCCAAGGTGATGGCTGAAAAGGAGGGTGCCCTGGTGCGGATATTTGGCTGGGAGACCGACAGCCAAAGCTTTGCATACCAGGAATTTCTGGGACAGTTTCTGGATGCCCTGGTGCTCAGACTGGATGAGTGGAAGTTAAGAGACAGGGTATTTTTCCATTTGTCGGATGAGCCGGAGGAAAAAGATCTGGAGATGTACCGGAAAGTCAGAGAATCTGTATCCGCCCATTTAAAGGGATACCCCATTATGGACGCAGTGTCCAGATATACCTTCTATGAGAGCGGTGTCGTGGATAAGCCGGTTCCGGCAGTTGACCATCTGGAGCCTTTTTTAGAAAATCAGGTTCCGGGACTTTGGACCTACTATTGCGGTGCCCAGGGAAAAGACGTTACAAACCGATTTTTTGCCATGCCTTCCGGCAGAACGCGGATTCTGGGAGTGCAGATGTACCAGTACCGGCTGGAGGGATTTTTGCACTGGGGATTTAATTTCTACAACTCCCAGTATTCCCTGTACCATATTAACCCATATCAGGTCACGGATGCTGGAGCGGCATTTCCATCCGGCGATGCCTTCCTGGTATATCCGGGAGCAGACGGCTGTCCGGAAGAATCCCTCCGCCTCATGGTATTAGCGGAGGCTATGCAGGATATCCGGGCATTCCAGATGCTGGAAGAACTCACATCCAGGGAATACGTAATGGATTTGATCAGACAGACAGCTGAAGAACCCGTAACACTGGTTTCTTATCCCGACAACAGTCAATTTTTTCAGAAACTCAGGGAAATTGTAAACAAAGAGATTGCTGACAGGAGAATTTCTTACAGGAACAGTTAAATGATGTGAATAGAAGGTACCAAAAGGACGGACAGATGAAAAGTAAAAAAATTTATAGTTACTCCATATTTAAGCAGCTGGTTTCCTTTACTATTGTGATTAGCGTTGTGCCCATCATCCTGATCAGCGGTTTTCTGTTTCAGAAAATAGAACGGCTGATAGTAGGAGATCTGGTTAATTCTCATGAACAAATAACAGCCCAGTATATGAAAAATATCGAAGAAAAAATGCTGCAGTACCAGAACAGCCTGGAATTTATCGCCAATAATACGATTATACTGGACACACTCACAAATGCATCAGGCAAAAGCAGTCCTTACATGAAAGGCCGGGATATCAGCACAGAGGTCACAAAATCTCTGCTGCTGGACCGTCCCAGTGAGATCAGAAACTGTATGATTTATTCCAAAATCAGCGAGATTCCCGTGTACGGCAGCAGAGCTACTATGATGGAAGAAGCAAAAAAGGAAACCTGGTACCGCAATAAAAAAGCGCTGAATGAGGGATGGTTTACATACATTTCCGCCGGAAAAGGCCAGACTATTTTATCCATTCTGCGTGAAATAGAAAAGATTGACCTGCTTAATTATACAAAAAAAGATATTGGCATTATTAAGCTTGACATATATATGGAACGTCTTTTCTCCCCGGGGAAAAACTGGGAGAATGAAAAAAGTAATTTTGATGTGATTGTCTATGGTACAGACGGGCAGGACCTCTACGATTCCGACCCGGATAAAAGGGAAGTTCTCACGGAATTTTTACAGCGCCAGTCCGATGGGGAAGATTATCATAACGGTAAAATCCATACGATATCGGACTATGTGGTTGCCAGTACTGCCCTGGAAGAGTATGGGATGAATATACTGTTCTTATTTACAAACAGCGAACTTATGGAGAAAAAAGGAGAGATACAGCTTCTGGTAATCCCCCTTCTGCTGTTGGTTATCCTGGCAATTTTATTTTTTTCTTATTTGTTTACCTATCGTTTTTCAGCACGGGTCGGTGCCCTGGTACAGAAGATTAAAGTTGCGGAAACCGGTGATCTTACCATTACAAAGCCTATTGCCGGCAGCGATGAGATCGCCTATCTGGACAAGCAGTTCAGCCATATGCTGAAAAAACTGGATAAACTGATACGCAAAAACTATATCCAGCAGCTGGAGAATAAAGAAACGCAGCTGCGCAATCTGCAGCTTCAGATCAATCCCCATTTTCTGTACAATACACTGGAAACCATCAGCTCAATTGCAGCAGTCAACCAGGCTTTCGTGGTATGTGATATGTGCGAAAAACTGGGAGAAATCTTCCGCTACAGCCTTGGGAAAAATTATGGAGAATTTGTGACGATTTCCCAGGAACTCCACCATACCCAGAATTATATTTTTATTCAGAAAATCCGCTATAACGAGCGGTTTGAGGTTTTTTATAATGTAGAAGCGGATGTGGACCGCTATATGATTCTCAGGTTTATTTTACAGCCGATTGTAGAAAATGCCATCGTACACGGACTGGGGAATCTCACATCAAAAGGAACCCTGGAGATCTCCATTCGCAGGGAAAAGGATGCATTGCTCATTGTCATTGAAGATGATGGGGTGGGGATGGACGCAGAGCGTGTGCGGGACTTAAATACCTTTATCAATGAGCCAAAAGAGGTCCGGGACAATAAAAAAAGCATTGGAATCCGAAATGTAAATCAGAGGATACAACTATCGTGCGGAAATGAATATGGAATATCTATTGAAAGTAAGCCATATCAGGGAAGCCGGTTTTATATTCGGCTGCCTTTAATACAAAGGGGAGGAGATATGTAATGAAATACCGACTGCTAATGATCGATGACGAAGAATTAATCAGGAAGGGTTTTCTTGCCAGATTACAGTATTTAAACCTGGAATTTGAGGAAATTCTGGAAGCTTCCTCCGGGAAGGAAGCGCTGCTGCTGCTGGAGAATAAAAGCGTGGATATCGTAGTGACCGATATCCATATGCCGGATATGGACGGGCTGGCATTTATAGCAGAAGCAAAGCCGCTGTATCCCCACATGAAGTATATTATTCTAAGCGGCTATGCCGAGTTCGCCTATGCGGAACAGGCAATCTCTCTGGGGGCAAAAGCTTATCTGCTTAAGCCCCTCTCAAATGGAGAACTGAAAAAGGTAATGGAAAAAACCATTCAATCGTTGGAAGAAGATGAGCGGATCCGCAATACCATATCCAGCCAGACCAAGCTGCAGAAAGAAAAAGAGCAGTATACCATGGAAAAAGGCATCAATGCGCTGGTGAGCAAGCAGGTGATGGAAACAGAGGAAAAAGGATTTCTATATGAATTGCTAAGCGGTGACCATCCCCGCTTTTTCAGCCCTGGATGCATACATTTTCTGGGGATCATTAATATAGACGGGAGAAGCTATTCCGGCAGTAAATTTGGACATGAAGATATTGATTTAATCCGGTTCTCCATCAAAAATGTTTTCTTGGAAATCGTTTCCGTTTGTGATAAGGTAATGGTGGATAACTTATCCAATTATAACCAGCTCTTTGCGATATTTTCCCTGGAAAGAGAGAAGCTTTTGCGAAATGAAATAGAGCAGATTTTTTTAAAACTGCAGAATATTTTTGAAAAAAAGATGGATATTTTTCTTACATTCGGACTGAGCAGGGGGACGCTGCACTTGTCGGCTGCCAGCAAAAATGAGGCGATGGAGGCATTAAAACAGAGACTGGTATATGGAACCTCCAACATTTATTTCTATGAAGATGCCAGTATATTTCAAACGGAACAATTTCCCACGGCAGCATTAAATATGCTGTATCACTATATCGAAAGGCACGATATCGGCAATATACAGACTTTGATTCACGAAATATTTTCGGAAGAAAAGCTGATCAAATATAACGTAACTTACATCCGGGTCATGTGGGTGCGCATTTTAAATATGGTTTTGCGGAATTTTAATTCAAATGGCATCCAGAATCCCAAAAGCATGGAAAAGCTTCTTTCCAGTTTCAACATCCTGGATGAACTGCATAACGTGGAAGAAATGGAAGGTTATTTAATCGATATAGTCATGGACTGCATGCAGAGCGAAGGAGCCGTAGATACCAATGCCAGGAATAAAATCATGCTGGCGCTTCAGTTTATACAGGAAAATTATAATGAAAATATCGCCATAAATGAGCTGGCGGAACGCTATGGCATGAGTCCTAATTATTTTTCGTCCGTATTCAAAAAAGAGCTAAAGCAGTCAACCGTCAATTACATTACCGAATTCAGAATCAAAAAAGCCAGGGAATTCCTGGTGGAAACAGATAAAAGCGTTGTAGAAATTGCGAAGAAAGTGGGGTATGAAGACAGCCAGTATTTTTTCCGGGTGTTTAAAAAATCCACAGGGCTTACGCCCCTGCAATACCGGCAGCAGAACAGGTAGAATAGAATGGATCAGGGAGGAATTACGTTGCACATATATAAGAAAATAACAGATGTACGAATGACAACTTTGTTGTTTGTATTATGCTGGATAGCCTATTTTACGTCCTATCTGGGCAGGCTGAACTACTCGTCAGCCATGACCGTCATGATCAAAGAAACCGTACTTTCAAAATCCCAGGCAGGATTTATCAGTATGACTTACTTTTTCGCCTATGGAATCGGGCAGCTCTTAAACGGTTTCCTGGGAGACAAAGTAAATCCCAGAAAAATGATATTTCTGGGGCTGTCAATTTCAGGAGCCGCTAATCTCATTATGGGGTGTTTTGCCGATTTTGGCATTATGGCGGCAGTCTGGTGTATAAACGGCTATGCTCAGGCAATGATATGGCCTCCGATTATCCGCATTTTTGCAGAAATGCTGGAAGAGAAAACGAAACTCCGTTTCTGCATCAATATCATATCCACCCAGGCGCTGGGAACCCTGGCATCCTATTTGTTATCGGCAGCCGTCATTTATCTGAACGGCTGGAATGGAGTGTTTTTTGCAGCAGCAGCACTGCTTATAGCAGCAGCGCTCCTTTGGGATATTAAATTCCGGAAAATAGAGAAGTATTCCATTGAATTCGGAATAGAAGATGGGACGGAGGATGAGATTAAGAGCGGCAGCAGGAAGGAGAACCAGGTTCCTTTTCTTTCACTATTGACAGGAAGCGGAATCCTGGTCATCCTGATTCCTGTAATTGTACATGGTGTTTTAAAAGACGGTGTAACCTCCTGGGTTCCTACCTATATCAGCGAAACCTTTCTCACATCCCCGGCACTTTCCATACTGGTGACTACCGTTTTACCTGTTATTAACCTGACCGGTGCTTACGCTGCGCAGTATTTGTACCGGAAGTGGAAAAAGCAGGAGACAAAGACAGCCGCATGTTTTTTTCTGGCGGCAACCGTATCGCTGCTCTGCCTGTGGCTGTTTGGCAGTAAATCATTGCTGCTCACGGTAATATTGCTATCTGTTATTACTGCATCCATGATGGCTGTAAATACGATTTTTGTAAATCTGCTTCCACTGAGATTTGAAAGAGCAGGAAGAGTCTCCACCGTTTCGGGATTCTTAAATTCCATGGCGTATCTGGGCTGTGCCATTTCCACATTTACAATAGGTATACTGGTTCAGAACAATGGCTGGGAAAATACAATCTTAAGCTGGCTGGGCATCACCTTCTTAGCGCTTATCATGTGTATACTGTTTGGAAATAAAAAGATCGCCAGCAATTAATAGAAAAAGGAACATGCAGCTCGATAGCATGTTCCTTTTCTGATGAAATTATTTTGTAATAACCGTACCTGTCTTACCAAGATAAGCATCACAGGCATGTTCCATATTTGTGATAATTGCCTTGCGGTTATTGCCGGATGCAACAAAATCCACGGAAGCCCTGATCTTAGGAAGCATGGCTGTTTCACCAAATTCCTTATGGTCAATGTGTTCCTGCGCCTCTGTACAGGTGATCCGGTGGAGTTCTTTAGGCGTTTCAGATTTATAATCAATGCAGACATATTCTTCATTGGTTAAAATAATCAGTGCGTCAGCATCGATCAGTTCCGCTAATTTTCCGGCAGTGTAATCTTTTTCAATAATTGCGCTGGCACCTTTCAGTTCGCTGCCCTGTTCCAGCACCGGGATACCGCCGCCGCCGCAGGCGATAACGATCTGGCCTGCATTTACAAGGGCCTTAATCGCATCAATTTCAATAATATCCTTTGGTCTTGGTGCCGCTACAATTCTGCGGAAGCCTTTCCCTGGTTCCTCTACTACGTAGTTGCCCTTCTTTTCTTCTTCTTCCGCTTCTTCAGCAGTCAGATAACGGCCAATTACTTTGACGGGATTATAAAAAGCATCGTCATAAGGATCCACCAGAACCTGGGTGAGAATGGTGCTTACCGTATTGAAGATACCGCGTTTAATCAACTCCGCACGGATTGCATTCTGCAAATCATATCCGATATATCCCTGGCTCATGGCGGAACAAACAGACATCGGTGCCTGGGTATAATCTTCATGAACCTTACCGAATTCATTCATTGCAGTATGAATCATTCCAACCTGGGGAGCATTGCTATGTGAAATAACCAGCTGGCATCCTTCTTCTACCAAATCAGCAAGAATCTTCGCAGAATTCTTCACTGCAACCTTCTGTTCCGGAAACGTAGTACCAAGAGCTTTATGGCCAAGTGCAATCACAACTTTTTTCTTCATAATCAGTTACCTCTTTCGATCTGTATTCTTTGTTATACTGCTTAAACTTTTCTTCTATTATATAGTTAGGGGAGGGAAAAAGCAATATTTTTCGCGTGTAAACTGTGACACACAGCTTTCAGAAAGCAATTTTAAACAAGCTCTATATTACAAAAAGTTGGAATAATATAAAATTATCAGATAATTGATACAAAAATAAAATATAAAAAATTAATAGAAAAAAATATAAAAAAATGGTTGACAAATGAAAGAGCGGGGGATATAATAAAGACAACAAAAAGATAAACCATCAATTAAAACTTAATTAACTAAGGAGGAGAGTCCCATGGGAACTTAATCTGAAACATTTAATTTACAAAAGTGAAACTGATGGAAAAGTAGATGTTGATAAGCAGATGTAGAAACGAAAGCGAAAGCAGACAATATACAGATGTGGTAAACCAAATACAAAGTACAGAAGAAGAACAGTTGTAAATTTGAATGATAGAAATCTAAGAAAGAGAGGTACGGACCACCAAAATATTAAGCGCAGTTGCTTTTGTAAAACACAGAAGTAACCAAGAACGGATGACATTGTAAGCAATGTAAATAAAGTTTTAAGAGCTCAAGAAACAAGTGATTAAGGTGTAAAAATTTTAATCATGCAACAAATCGATTTGAAAGTATCAATCTTCCAAATCAAAAGTTTAAAGTTAAACGTTTTGAACAGAAGAAGTTTAAAAGAAGTTATTTAAGTAAAAAGAGTGAAAGGTATTAAGCAACAAGCGGTTTGAGTGAGCAGTTTTAAGCAATTGTAGTTGAAGTAAAGGTTAAACAGATGATTTAAGTAATTGGAGTTTTAGGAAGTAGTTTAATAACTTTGATCAGGGTGTAAATGACCAGAGATTTTAAATGAAGAGTTAAAACCCGTTCCTTAAAAAGAAGGTTTAAAAAAGTATTTTAACAAAGTGGTTTGAAAAGAAATATCAGAACCAGAAGTAGTTTAAGAATTTTATGAAAACTTAGAAAGCGAGGAATTTAAACAACAGAAAGTTTAAAACAGGATGATTTTAAACAAAAGAAGTTTAAAATGTAAGAGTTTTAAACGGAGAAGTAAGGTAGAATCAAAACCTTATAAAATTGTAATTGAGAAAAGTCGACGAATAAGATTACAAAGATGAAAAAGAGGTAAAAGAATGATTGAAGTTCATTAGGAGCGAGTATCAACAAGGTGATGTATAGTTGATGCTCGTTCCTTTTTGCGTTTTAATATCTCCAAGAAAACATAGTACTGAACGGTGAGAAGAAAAGAAAGAATAAAATGCAGCTGTAAGGAGATGATGACTCTTTACGGCTTTTTTGCGTCTGGATTAAAAAAAAGTTTCCTAAAGGTATATTTCATGTACAACCTCATATATTGGTTAAAAGGGGTGAGGACATGAAAGGAAAAGATGATTTTGTCCGGATTTTTGCAACAGGAGTCCGGGAAATTTTACAGAAGATGGATGTTGATTTTGAAAAACTCCAGGAGATCAGGCTGAGAGTTGATAAGCCGCTGTTGATTACCTGTGCCGGCAGAGAGTATTTCGTTTCCGTTAAGGGACGGTTAAGTACCAGGGAAGCAGACGGTTACA
>NZ_JAWYAJ010000227.1:17327-22396 GCF_034124845.1 Robinsoniella sp. | reverse complement strand
ACGGTTACATGGTGCAGAAAAAAGAACTTCTTGAGACGATGGAATATATTGCAAATTATTCCCTGTATGCTTTTGAAGATGAATTGAAGCAGGGATTTATTACCATACAGGGCGGACATCGGGTTGGTATCGCAGGAAAAATTATTATGGATGGTGAAAGGATTAAAAGTGTGAAGTATATTTCTTTTATAAATGTCCGTTTATCACATCAGATAAAGGGGTGTGCGACAGATGTGCTGCCTTATGTGATACAGGGAGATGAAATCTGCCATACGCTGATTATTTCTCCGCCCAGATGCGGAAAGACGACATTATTAAGGGATATGATCCGGCAGCTTTCTAACGGAACTTCCTATTTTCAGGGAAGTACGATTGGAGTGGTGGATGAGCGGTCGGAGATTGGGGGAGCTTATCTTGGCGTGCCCCAAAATGACCTGGGGATCCGCACGGATGTGCTGGATTGCTGCCCGAAAGCAGAAGGCATGATGATGCTGGTCCGCTCCATGTCCCCCAGGATTATAGCGGTAGATGAAATCGGGGACTATGAAGACATCCACGCCATTGAATCGGTAATACACTGCGGCTGCAAGCTGCTGGCTACGGTTCATGGGAGCTCCATTGAAGATGTAAAAAGAAAACCATTACTTCAAAAACTGGTTCTAGAACGGGTATTTGAAAGATATATTATTTTACACAACTACAAACAGATAGGCAAGGTAAAAGAGATATTTGATGAACGTGGGACAAGGCTGTATGACAAGGAGGTGTTTTTATGCTGAAAATGCTGGGTATAGGCATGATCATTGCTACATCCTCTGCGATTGGCTTTTCCATGAGCAAAGACCTGGAGAAGAGGGTAGTACAGCTGACTGAGTTAAAGCGTATGTTTGTAATGCTTCAGGGAGAGATCAAGTATGGCAAAACACCGCTTGTGGAAGGGTTTCGCAAAGTGGGACAACGTTCAGGACCGCCGTTTCAGGAATTCCTGCAGTATTTATCGGAGGAAATGGAGAAGCGGGATGGAAAAAGCCTTTCCAGGATTTTTGAAGAGGGGGTGAATTTAAAGCTGGAGCACTGCAATCTTACAAAAGAGGATCTGGAACAACTGAAAACGGTAGGAAGCCATCTGGGCTATCTGGATATTGACATGCAGCTTCGAAACATTGACTTGTACTTGGAGCAGTTAAATGAAAATTGTATACAGGCCAGGCAGAATTACCAGAATAAATCAAGGGTTTATCATTGCCTTGGCGTGATGGGAGGGCTGTTTCTGGCAATCATCTTAATCTGACAGGCGTGCCGGAAAACGATGTATCAGCAGATGCGTGGCGGGAATGATTTTTTAAACACGCTCGAAGGTGAGGGGAAAAAGATGAGTGTAAATTTAATATTTAAAATTGCGGCGGTGGGAATTCTGGTCTCGGTACTGAGCCAGGTACTTAAGCATAGTGGAAGGGAAGAACACGCATTTTTGACTAGTCTTGCCGGACTGGTGCTGGTACTTTTCTGGATACTGCCTTATATAAATCAATTATTTGAAACAATTAAGAGTCTGTTTGCGCTTTAAGGGGGTGCATCGGTAATGGATATGATGAAAATAGGAATTCTTGGGATAGCGGGAATTCTGACAGCTCTGTTTATCAAAGATGTAAAGCCCCAGTTTGCCGTATTTATCAGTATGGCAACATGCATATTAATATTTTTCTATGCAATAGATAAACTAACTTTTTTGACCCAGACCCTGGAGACGCTGAAAAATTATATTGCATTGAAAGATTCCTACTTGAGCATCTTACTGAAAATAATAGGGATTACCTATATTGCTGATTTTTCATCCAATGTCTGCAAAGATGCCGGATATTCGGCAATTGCGGGGCAGATTGAAATATTTGGCAAAATTTCTATTTTTGTAGTAAGTGCTCCGGTGTTAATGGCGCTTTTAGACACGATCCATGATTTCATGAGTTAGAGCCTCCCGACGGATTTATGCCGGGAGCCACTTGAGCCTGTTTTTCTGGAAGGAGGATTATGGGGGTGATGAAAAAATTCTGGTTTGTCCTGACCTTAGTCGGCCTCCTCTTCCTTGGGACATCCATAGTGGTACAAGCAGAGGGAAAAGAAGAGGCAAATGAAGAGGAATTGCAGGAATCTTATTTGGATGAGCTGGATTTAAATGAAATTGAATCGACACTGGATAATATTCTGGGAGATACTAAATTTGATTTTAAGGATGCACTTGGAAAGCTGATAAAAGGGGATATGCCAATGACGCCTTCCAGTATCCTGCAAATAGTGAAGGATGCCTTTTTTGCAGAGTTAAATCAGTATAAATCCACAATGTTGCATATTATTATGATAGTGATTGCAGCGGCTATTTTTACAAATTTTACCGGAGTCTTTGAAAAAAGCCAGATTGCGGATATAAGTTTTTATATGATGTATCTGCTGCTGTTTACGGTTTTAATCAAAGCATTTTGGGACATGAGCCAATTGACAATGGATACCCTGGGGCAGGTTCTAAATTTCATGAAGGTGCTGCTTCCTGCTTATTTTGTAGCAGCCACATTTGCGGCTGGATCCATTACTGCAGCAGGATTTTATGAATTGACGCTGATTTTGATTACGGTAATCCAGTGGGTTCTGAAATATCTGTTGCTGCCGGGAGTGAATCTGTATGTGATTTTTCTTTTATTAAACCATCTGGCAAAGGAAGAGTATCTGTCTAAGATGGCGGAACTGTTAAATTTAATGATTTCCTGGGTGCTTAAGACCCTTTTGGGGGCAGTAATCGGGATACAGACGGTACAGTGCCTGATCATGCCGGCAGTAGATTCTCTGAAAAATACCCTTTTGCATAAAACCTCCGGTGCGATTCCGGTCATCGGGAATGTATTCAATGCAGTATCTGAAGTGGTGGTAGGTTCTGCAGTGCTGGTTAAAAACGCCGTGGGTGTAGCGGGGCTTATCGCCGTGCTGATTATCTGCCTGATGCCATTAGTGAAACTGGTAATCGGCACTTTTATGTACAAACTGTTAAGCGCTGTCATCCAGCCCATATCGGACAAGCGGATGATTGACTGTATAGGAAGTATTGGGGATGGGGCTGCGCTTCTGGTGCGGATTCTGTTTACGGCAGGTGCGTTATTCTTAATTACGCTGGCGATGGTAACGGCTTCCATCCGGGGATTGTAGCTTTTATTCCCGCGAGCAACGAGCCAAACGGGCACGCTGGCGCGTCTATTTGGCGACTGCCGCGGGGTTTTTGACTGGGAGGTGAGGGGATGTCCGGGATCTATACCTGGGTTCGCAATATTGCATGTTATCTCGTTGTCTTTAACGTGATCCTTCATATTGTGCCAAACGAAGGATTTAAGCGGTATGTGCGGTTTATTGGCGGGATACTGCTGGTAATTCTGGTCATGGCACCCCTTGCGAATCTAACGAACTTGTCGGAATCATTTGACCAGGCTCTGCGCATCGAGGGGCTTAAGGAAGAGTTGGACAATGTGAAGACAGCCAGAGAAGGGCTGGATGGTTTAAAGTCCGATAAGATTGAGCAGGCTTTTTCCGATGAAATAAAAAGGCAGATGGAACAGATTGTAATACAGCATGACTATTATCCGGTTTCAACTACGATGGAATATGAAAAGGATGGAGAAAGTATCATCGGCATAAACTCAGCAGATCTTGTAATCTCCAAAAAGAAAACGAAAATTGATATCCACGTGGGACAGGCAGCAAAAGGGGATGGAAAGGAGAATGAAGCTGTGAAAAGTATAAAAAAAGAGATTGAAGAAGTATATCAGATACCGGTTGGACATATAAATATTGATGTACGGGAGTAGTTCACATGGGAAAAGGATTAGGGCCGATTATTGAAAAATTAAAACGTATGAATAAAGACCATCTTCTGATTGCCCTGCTGGCGGGGGTGCTGCTTCTGGTAATTGCAATTCCAACACAGGATAAAAATAGTACGCCGTCCGTTCCGACTACTGAAAATACGTCTGGACTTACAAATACTGCAAAGAAAGATGATCTGGATGTTCTGCAAGGGCGGCTTGTACAGACACTGAGCAAGGTGGAAGGGGTGGGTAAAGTAGAGGTAATGCTCACGCAGAAGTCTTCAAAGGAGAAAATTGTGGAAAAAGACTCACCGGTAACAGATAAGAATACGGAAGAGAAGGACAGTGAAGGCGGAATCCGTTCCACCAGAGAAAATGTAACGGGGGAAGAAACTGTCTATGAAAAAGACGAAAATGGAAACCAGGTTCCATATGTGGTAAAAGAATTGGAACCGGAAATTGCGGGAGTACTGATCGTGGCAGAGGGCGGAGGTGATCCGGTGACAGTTAATAATATTACTGAGGCAGTTATGTCATTATTTGATATCGACGCGCATAAAATCAAAGTAATGAAGATGAATTAAGGAGGGGGAAAGTGTGAAACATATTTTTAAGAAGAATCAAATCATTATTACGGCACTTGCAGTCATGATTGCAGTTGCAGGGTACTTAAACTACTCGGGAAATAAGCTTGGCAAGGATGCCACACAATCTGCACTTGATAAAAATGGGGTAGTAAGCCAGAAGGAAACGGAAAGTGAGATGAAAAATGAGAGTGCATTAGTGGACATTCCAAGCCTGGATCAGGATTTGGAAGACGTATCAAGCGATAGTGCATCTGCAGATATTACAGCGGGAACAGAGAACGCATCCGCAGATATCTCTACGGATGGAACGGCTTTGGCAGATACATCTGATTCCAACACTGCTTCTGCTGATCTCTCATCAGAAGACACAGCATCGGCAGACACGGCTTCATCAGATGCCAGCATTGAAACAGCAGAAGGCGAAATCAGCGATACACCGGGAGAAGCTGTTCTTACAAGCTCAGCTACCAGTTCCGGATTCGCTGCAGAGGCCAAACTGTCCAGAGAACAGGTTCGTGCTAAAAATAAAGAAACGCTTCTTGGTGTAATCAACAATGAAAGCATCAGCCAGGACCAGAAACAAAATGCAATTGATGACATGACAGCTATGACGGATATCACAGAGCGAGAAGCAGCA
>NZ_JAWYAJ010000227.1:0-17317 GCF_034124845.1 Robinsoniella sp. | reverse complement strand
AGCAGCAGAACTGATGCTGGAAGCGAAAGGATTTAAGAATTCCGTTGTGAGCATTACAGACGACAAAGCAGATGTTGTGATCGGAATGGCTGAAATCTCTGACTCACAGAGAGCACAGATCGAAGATATTGTAAAACGTAAAACCAACATCGCAGGAGAAAATATTGTAATAACACCTATGACTCAGAGTGAATAGTGTTTTTTCAAGGGGAGTCAGACTGAAAAAAGTCTGTCTTCCCTGATTGACAGTTGACAAGAACCTTGTTAAAATAGCTAGAGCGTGTTTTGAAACACACCCAAAGCTGTCTTAAACTGCCTTGGATTGGAAACACATCCTGATAAGAGCAACTTTCAGACACGATCAGTAAAATAGATATATATGGAGGAATTACCGTGGGTAATAATATAACGAATGAAATAAAGAAAAGAAGAACCTTTGCCATCATTTCGCATCCGGATGCTGGTAAGACAACATTGACGGAAAAGTTTCTGCTTTATGGAGGCGCGATTAATTTAGCCGGTTCCGTAAAAGGAAAAGCAACTTCCAGACATGCAGTGTCGGACTGGATGGAAATCGAAAAGGAAAGGGGTATTTCGGTAACTTCCTCTGTATTACAGTTCAATTACGACGGATTCTGCATTAATATCCTGGACACACCGGGGCATCAGGATTTCTCGGAAGATACCTACCGTACACTGATGGCAGCAGATTCCGCAGTTATGGTCATCGATGCTTCCAAGGGTGTGGAGGCACAGACCAGAAAACTTTTTAAGGTATGCGTGATGCGTCATATCCCTATATTTACATTTATCAACAAGATGGACAGGGATGCCAACGATACCTTTGAATTATTAGATGATATTGAGAAGGAACTGGGAATTGCAACCTGTCCAGTTAACTGGCCCATTGGTTCCGGTAAAAATTTCAAGGGTGTCTATGAGCGTACAAGCCATAAGGTAACTACGTTTGCGGATACAGAAAAGGGAACAAAAGAAGGAGAAACCAGAGAATATGATCTGGATGATCCCCAGCTGGAAGCTTTTATCGGTATGGAAAATAAAGAACAGCTCCTGGAAGAAGTGGAATTATTGGATGGAGCAAGTGCGGAATTTGATCAGGAACTGGTGAGCAAGGGTGAATTGTCACCGGTATTTTTCGGATCTGCTCTTACGAACTTTGGAGTTGAGATCTTCTTAAAACATTTTTTGAAGATGACAAGTTCTCCCCTTCCAAGGAATGCGGACATTGGAGAAGTGAATCCCATGTCAGAGGATTTCTCGGCATTTGTATTTAAGATACAGGCAAACATGAATAAGGCACATCGGGACAGAATTGCATTTATGCGTATTTGTTCCGGTAAATTTGATGCGGGTATGGAAGTTTATCATGTACAGGGGGAGAAAAAGCTGCGTCTTTCCCAGCCACAGCAGATGATGGCACAGGAACGCCACATTGTAGATGAAGCTTATGCGGGAGATATCATCGGTGTCTTTGATCCGGGTATTTTTTCCATTGGAGATACGATCTGCTTGCCGGGGAAAAAATTTGCATATGAAGGAATCCCAACTTTTGCACCGGAGCACTTTGCCCGGGTACGCCAGGTGGATACCATGAAGAGAAAGCAGTTTGTCAAAGGCATTAACCAGATTGCCCAGGAAGGTGCAATCCAGATCTTTCAGGAATTTAACACCGGTATGGAAGAAATCATTGTGGGAGTAGTAGGTGTCCTGCAGTTTGAGGTATTGAAATACCGTCTGGAAAACGAATATAATGTGGAAATCCGTATGGAAACTCTGCCATACGAACATATCCGCTGGATCGAAAATAAAGAGTATGATATGGCGAAGCTGATTGGAACTTCCGATATGAAGAAGATCAAAGACCTGAAAGGAAACCCACTGCTGATCTGGGTGAATTCCTGGAGTATCCGTATGACCCAGGAGAGAAACGAAGGGCTTGTGCTTTCAGAATTTGGAAGATCTTAAGTGAAATATCTGAATGGAAAATGTGAATTTAAAACGGAATTAAAATAGAATGAAATCGAATTTAAAAAAGTAAAAATACTTGCTATACCAGAAAAAAAGTAGTATAATAATTTCTTCGGAAAGGGCCGTAAATCACGGTCCTTTTTTGCGTTTTTTTAACGGAAAATATCCTGCGCATTATGAAAAATTTAAACTTTATGGACTGCTTGTAAGAAAATGTCGGAGGTGCACATAATGAAACGGTTGGATAACAAGGACTGGCTGATGCTGAACAACATCATTTATAAGATTTATGCAACGGAAGAACTGACTGAAATGAGAAAGACACTGCTGGAGCAGCTGAAAATGGTACTGGATTTTGACAGCGCGGATTTTTTCTTGTGGAATTCCGCTGAGAAGGCTGGTCTTGCCAGTCCGGTGACTTATAACTGCGATGGGATGTATACACAGACCTGTGATTCTCCGGATTACAGCAAGGGGATACTGTATAGCGGCAAAAGTCTGGTGTATCGGGAAACAGACATTATTTCCGATGAAAAAAGGATGGAGAGCGAATATTATAAAAAGGTATATACGCCCAATAACTGGCACTATTCCCTCCAGATGATCCTGGCAAGGGATAAACAGTTTTTAGGTATAGTCACTTTTTACCGGACGATTGGTAAAGACAACTTTCAATATGACGATATTTTTCTATTGGATATGTTAAAAGATCATCTGGCATACCGGCTCCATCAGTCAGTTAAAGAGAAAACGATTCGCCATGATAAGATCAGCATTGTAGAAGCGGTGAAAAAATATGATTTAACCAACAGAGAGGAAACCATTCTGTCGCTGCTTTTAGAAGGAATGGATAATATTGCAATCAGCAATAAACTGGTGATCAGTGTAAATACACTGAAAAAGCATATACTTAATATCTACCGGAAACTGGGCATCAAAAATCGCGTTCAGATGTTTAAGATGATACGGGAACAGGTGTAGAATGTGGCTTTTGTATCTGTTTTGAGATGTGATGGAAAAAGGTTCTTTCCTATATAAAAGGGGATATGATACTATAAATTTTAAACTAAGGGAGGCACACCGGTAAAACCGGTGAAAACTTAGGAAGGGAACATAGCCTGCGCTGCGTTCCCTTCCTCTGAAACTAATATATCAAATTGAAACAAATATAACACGCTTTAGGATTCCTGGGTCTGTTTTTCTTGCAGAACATGAGTATCAAATGCGCTCCAGGAATCTCCCTGGGGAACCGTTGAGAACCATCCTCCGCAATATGGGCACTGGGCGGTACCGTCCTGCTGGTTTTCTGTAATATCATAATTATTGCCTTCCTGAGCTACATGACGGCCATAGGGACTTGTCCCGCTTTCATCCTGAATGGTTGAGAACCATTCACCGCAGTACTGGCACTGAGCGTCTGCATCGGTGGGGATACCTACCGATGATTCTGTGGTATTGTCAGAACTTGTCTGGGATTGTGATTCGGTAGTTGCCTCCTGGGTTACGGCTTCTGTTGTCTGCGGTGTTGTCTCAGGGACAGTCGTCTGGGGTGTTGGTATGGGTTCTGTTTCCGGCGCGGTAGTTTCACCCTTTAAGATGGGGGTTTTTTTGCTTTTGGCTGTATCGCTGTTTTTCTGTGTTTCTTTAGTGGTTGCCTTTTTGGTGGCTTCCGTCTTTGCAGTCGTTTTTTCAGTATCTCCGGATGAATCTCTCTGGCATGCAGTGAAACCAAGAGATAAACAAGCCAATATTAAAATTAATAGTCCTTTTTTCTTCATTTTAGTACCTCCTCATATATGTATGGTTATATTTTAGGCGAAAAGGAGAAAATAGGCAAGTAGAACTGCAAAATATTTTCATTTGCAAAAATCAGAAAATTTGGTATAATAAACATAGTGTAATAGAACAACGTGAGTAGGAGGTTGTTATTATGAGTAAAGAAGATAATCAATACGGTTATAATATACCAACAGATGAGAGTTTCGGACAGGTTCAGATTGCTGATGAAGTGGTGGCAATCATAGCAGGACTGGCAGCCACAGAGGTAGAGGGTGTAGCCAGCATGGAAGGTAATATTACAAAGGAGCTGGTTGGAAAGCTCGGAATGAAAAATTTATCAAAGGGTGTAAAGGTTGCGGTGCTGGACGGCATTGTAAATGTGGATATGACTTTGAATCTGGATTATGGTTACAGCATCGTGAAGACCAGTAAGAAAGTACAGGAAAAAGTAAAAGCATCCATAGAAAATATGACAGGACTAACCGTGGCAGATGTAAATATCAGAATTGCCGGCGTAACTATGGAAAAACGCAAATAATCAGTGGGATGTCTGAGAACGGACATCCCTTTTTTGCATGAAAAGAATATTTGTGGTAAGATACGAGAAAAAGGAAGACCCGGAGGAAAAATAATGGGCAGAAGAGAATTACGAGAACACATATTTAAGTTACTGTTTTTTACGGAGTTTCATGATGCAGAGGAAATGGGGCAGCAGCTTACCATGTACTTTGAGGATCTGGGTGATGTAGAAGAGAAGAACCAGGAGTATATAGAAGGCAAGTACCATATGATCCTGGAAAAAGAAACTGAAATTGATGCAGACATCGATCAGATTGCAGAAGGCTGGAAAACTACCCGTATGGGAAAAGTGGATCTGACCATTCTCCGTCTTGCGGTATATGAGATGAAATTTGATGAAGAAATTCCGGTTGGAGTAGCTATTAATGAAGCGGTTGAACTGGCGAAAAAATTCGGCGGAGATGATTCACCTGCATTTGTTAACGGAATTTTGGCTAAACTAGCGATATAGGGTTAGCCGTGTTTGAGAAGTATAGGAGATAAAATGCGAAATGTTTATTCCGTAGGCCAGGTAAATGCGTATATTAAAAATATGTTTACGCAGGATTTTATGCTGGCACGTATCTATGTAAAAGGAGAGGTCTCCAACTGCAAATACCATACATCCGGGCACATTTATTTTTCTTTGAAAGATGAAACGGGTACTATGGCTTGTGTGATGTTTGCAGGCTCAAGAAAAGGGCTGGCGTTTCCAATGAAAGACGGACAGCGTGTCATTGCAATGGGAAGTGTCAGTGTATATGAACGGGATGGGAGGTACCAGCTCTATGCCAGGGAAATTATTCTGGACGGGGCAGGGCTTCTCTATGAAAAGTATGAGGCATTAAAAAAAGAACTGGAAGAAATGGGTATGTTTGCGGCGGAATACAAGCAGGAAATTCCGGGGTTTGCCGGAAAAATCGGAATCGTAACGGCTCCCACCGGTGCTGCAATCCGCGATATTATGAATATCTCTTACCGCAGAAACCCTTATGTCCAGTTGATTTTATATCCGGCGCTGGTTCAGGGAGAAGGTGCGGCTGACAGCATTGTAAAGGGTATCCGGATGCTGGACCGCTGCGGGGTGGATACCATTATCGTAGGAAGAGGCGGCGGATCCATTGAGGATCTGTGGGCATTTAACGAAGAAAAGGTTGCCCGTGCAATTTTCCAGTGCCGTACCCCTGTGATTTCGGCAGTGGGACATGAGACCGATGTAACCATAGCCGATTATGTCGCGGATCTTCGGGCACCCACGCCTTCGGCGGCAGCAGAGCTGGCTGTGGCGGATATTTACGCCGTAAAAGAACAGATCATGCAGTATAAGAGAAGGCTGGCTGGGAAAATGTCGGAGTCCCTGGTGAGAAACCAGGAGCGGCTTATGAAGTACCAGCTGAAGCTGAATTACTTAAGCCCCCGGAACCAGATTCAGGAAAAGCGCCGGGGATTGGCTGAAAAAGAAGAGAAACTGAAGCGTCTGATGGAAAATCAGGTACAGGAAAAGCGCCAGTTTTTAATTGAGAAAGAAGATAAAATACAAAATCTGATGAACGACTGCCTTTTGGAGAAGCGGCATCAGTTTCGAATATATATAGAAAAAATGAAAGGCCTGTCTCCTCTGGAGAAGCTGAACCAGGGATATGCTTATGCAGCAGATGAAAAAGGAGCAACCCTGAGCAGTATCATGCAGGTTGAACCGGGAGAAAGGCTTAAGATATATGTAACTGACGGACGGATAGAAGCAGAGGTGAAGCAAAGAGAACCTCTGGACTATCAATAACAATCAGGAGTTTGATTTATGGATAAAAAAGAAGAAAAAGAACTTACGCTGGAAGAATCCTTTGCGCAGCTGGATAAAATGATTGAAGCGCTTGAAAGCAGGGATATTTCACTGGAAGATTCTTTTAAAACATATCAGTCGGGAATGGAACTTTTAAAGAGCTGTAATGAAAAAATTGATACAGTGGAAAAGAAAATGCAAGTGATCAATGAAAATGGTGAGCTGAATGAATTTTAATGAAGAGATGAAAGAGCAGATCGCTCAGGTTAAGAACGTAATCAGACAGTATCTTCCTCAGGAAGAGGGGTTCCAGAAGACACTGCTGGAGGCCATGAATTACAGTATGCTGGCAGGAGGCAAAAGACTCCGCCCGCTCCTTATGATGGAGTCTTACCGGTTGTTCGGCGGGACAGGTAAAATAGTGGAGCCATTTATGGCGGCAATGGAGATGATCCATACCCATTCCCTGATCCACGATGATCTTCCGGCTATGGATAATGACGAGTACCGCAGAGGCAGAAAAACCACCCATGTAGTTTATGGGGAAGCCATGGGTATCCTGGCTGGAGACGGTCTTTTGAATTATGCCTATGAGACGGCGTCAAAAGCTTTTGATATGGAACCTGATAATGTGCGCATTGGTCAGGCTTTCCGGGTATTGACAGCGAAGACAGGGATATGCGGCATGATCGGTGGCCAGTCGGTGGATGTGGAAGCATCCGGCAAACCCCTTGAGCGGGAACGCCTGGATTTTATTTACCGTTTGAAAACCAGTGCCCTGATTGAAGGCTCCATGATGGTGGGAGCCATACTGGCTGGAGCTTCCAGGGAAGAAGTAAGTCTGATGGAAGCCATTGCGGCGGATATTGGACTGGCTTTCCAGATCCAGGATGATATCCTGGACGTTACAAGTACTACAAAAGCGCTTGGAAAGCCGGTAAAAAGTGATGAAAAGAATCATAAGACCACGTATGTAACCCTGCGGGGACTGAAAGAAGCGAAACAAGACGTAGCACAGATATCAAACCGTGCAATACGTATCCTGGATTCTCTTCCCCAGAAAAATGATTTTCTGCGCAGTCTGATTCTGCAGTTGGTGAATAGAGAGAATTAGAAGGTGAACCAATGGTTTTAGATAAGATTCAAAAGGAAAATGATATTAAAGAATTAGATAGGGAAGAGCTGGTATTGCTGGCGGATGAGATACGTGAATTTCTGATTCATAAAATCAGTATCTCCGGAGGGCACCTTGCCTCTAATCTGGGAGTGGTTGAGTTAACCATGGCAATGCATCTGACGTTTCAACTGCCGGATGATAAAATGATCTGGGATGTGGGACATCAGTCCTATACCCATAAACTGCTTACCGGAAGAAAGAACGGTTTTGACCAGCTGCGTAAGTATGGGGGCATGAGCGGTTTCCCTAAGCGCAAAGAGAGCCTCTGTGATGCATTCGACACCGGACACAGTTCCACTTCTATTTCAGCAGGGCTGGGATATGCCCAGGCTAGGGATATTAAAGGGGAGAAGCACTATGTGATCTCTGTCATCGGAGACGGTGCCCTGACCGGGGGAATGGCATATGAAGCCCTGAACAATGCTTCCCAGATCAAAACGAATTATATAATCGTCTTAAATGATAATAATATGTCCATTTCAGAAAATGTAGGAGGTATGTCCTCTTATCTGGGTAATCTGAGGACAGCAGATGCTTATACCGAACTGAAATCGGGTGTTACCAATACCCTTTCCAAAATCCCGGTATATGGCGACCGCATTGTGAAGCGCATCCGGAAGACCAAAAGCGGAATCAAGCAGCTTTTCATACCGGGAATGCTGTTTGAGGAAATGGGAATTACCTATCTGGGACCGATAGACGGTCACAATATGGAACAGGTATGTAAAACGTTCCGGGAGGCCAAGAAAGTAAATGGTGCCGTTCTGGTCCATGTCTGTACAAAAAAGGGGAAAGGCTATGAACCTGCAGAGCGTCATCCAGCCAGATTCCATGGAGCAGAACCTTTTGAAATAGAGACGGGAATTCCAAAGTCAAAAAGAATTAAATCCAATTATACGGACATCTTTTCAACAGTGATGCGTAAATTGGGAGACCGTGAGCCGGATGTTGTGGCTGTGACGGCTGCTATGCCGGACGGTACCGGACTGAAGCGTTTCCGCAACATGTTCCCGGAGCGGTTCTTTGATGTGGGTATTGCGGAAGAACATGCGGTTACTTTTGCGGCGGGACTTGCAGCTGCAGGGCTTAAGCCGGTAGTTGCCGTATATTCCTCTTTTTTACAGAGAGCATATGACCAGGTACTCCATGACGTTTGTATTCAAAATCTGCATGTAATTTTTGCAATAGACCGGGCTGGTCTGGTTGGAAGCGACGGAGAAACTCATCAGGGAATTTTTGATCTTTCCTATTTGTCCAGTATTCCCAATATGTGTATCATGGCGCCCAAAAACAAATGGGAACTTTCCGATATGATGAAATTTGCAGTTGCCTATCACGGACCCATTGCACTGCGCTATCCCAGAGGGGAAGCTTACGACGGTCTTCGGGAATTCCGGGAACCGGTGAAGTATGGCAAGAGCGAAGTGATCTATGATGAAAGTGAAATCGCCCTGGTGGCAGTTGGAAGCATGGTGAAGACAGCGAAAGAAGTCCGTTCCAGATTAAGGGATACGGGATACAGCTGTTCCCTTGTAAATGCCAGATTTGTGAAACCCTATGACAGCGAACTCTTATTAGAACTGCAGAAGGAACACCGACTGGTGGTAACCCTGGAGGAAAATGTAAAGAGCGGGGGATACGGGGAAGCGGTACTGGATTATTTTAACCAGATCGGAAGTTCTGTGAAGGTTCTGAACATTACCCTGCCGGATGATTATGTAGAGCATGGCAATGTAGACGTACTGAAACAGGAAGTAGGAATTGACGCAGATTCTGTGGAGAAAAAAATTCTGGCTGCTTATATCGGGTTATGATCAGGCAGACAGTTAGGAGATACCATGAAGGAACGTTTAGATCTATTATTAGTGCAGCGGCAGCTGGCTGCCTCCAGAGAGAAGGCGAAAGCAATTATTATGTCCGGAAATGTCTATGTAAACGGACAGAAAGAGGATAAAGCCGGTTCCACTTTTGATGAGAAATCAGAAATAGAAGTAAGAGGAAATACCCTGAAATATGTCAGCCGCGGAGGGCTGAAACTGGAAAAGGCAATGAGTCATTTTGATATAACACTGGATGGAAAAGTCTGCATGGATGTAGGCTCTTCCACCGGCGGCTTTACGGACTGCATGCTGCAAAACGGAGCAGTGAAAGTATATGCGGTAGATGTGGGACACGGGCAGCTGGACTGGAAGCTTCGGCAGGACGAGCGGGTAATCTGTATGGAAAAGACGAATATCCGCTACGTGGAGCCGGAGAACATTGAAGAATTAGTGGAGTTTTCATCCATTGATGTCTCTTTTATTTCTTTGACAAAGGTTCTGCTTCCGGTGCGGAATCTGCTGACGGATAACGGACAGATTGCCTGCCTGATCAAACCCCAGTTTGAAGCAGGAAGGGAAAAGGTTGGCAAAAAAGGAGTTGTACGTGACAGCAAGGTTCACGAAGAAGTAATTCATAAAGTGATCGCCTATGCGGTGAGCATTTCATTTGAAGTGCTGGGTCTGGAGTTTTCTCCCATTAAGGGACCGGAAGGCAATATAGAATATCTGCTTTATCTTCAGAAGCAGCCGGAAGGCACATCGTGGGAGCAGATTCCATTTTCGGTGGAAGAGATTGTAAAGGAAGCACATAAAAAGTTAGAGCATGTTTGATCATTTATTCCGCAAACTGGAACGCACAGCTGTCAGAAAGCAATTTTCAAACACGCTTTAGAGCGAGCCTGACCCTGGGACTGTGTTGCATAATGAACCAGCTCTTATTGGACACGCTTAGAAGAATTCGAGGTATGGCAGTATGGATAAATTTTACGTGATAACGAATTGCTTGAAAGATCCGGATATGGAAACCACAAAATCTATCCGGGATTATCTGGAAAGCCAGGGGAAAGTCTGCATGATACAGCAGCGTCCGGGCAAAAATAAATTACATAATTATAAGTATACCAATGCAGCACTCATTCCGCCGGATGTGGACTGTGTATTGGTGCTGGGCGGCGATGGAACTCTTTTGCAGGCATCACGTGATCTGGTTGAACGCAATATTCCTCTTCTGGGAATTAATCTGGGTACCCTGGGCTATCTGGCTGAGATCGACCGATCTAATATTAAGCCTGCACTGGATAAGCTGCTTCTGGATGAATATGAGATTCACGAGCGGATGATGTTAAGCGGAACGGCTTATCACCAGAATAAAAAGCTGATGAGTGATATTGCGTTAAATGATATCGTGATCGGACGTAATGGGAGACTGCGTATTATTGATTTGAATATTTATGTCAATGATGAATTTCTAAATTCCTATAGTGCGGACGGCATCATTATTTCGACACCAACCGGATCCACCGGTTACAGCTTATCAGCAGGGGGGCCCATCGTTTCCCCTGAGTCGGAGATCATTATGATAACGCCCATAGCGCCCCATACGCTGAATACCAGAAGTATTGTATTGCCCCATGATGCGAAAATCACGGTGGAAATCGGAGAAGGACACAGCACCAGAGAGGGCGCCGAAGCCACTTTTGACGGAGATACTTCTGTGAATTTAAATTGTAATGACCAGATTGTCATCACAAAGGCTGACCGGTGCGCAAGGCTGGTTAAAATAAATAATATCAGTTTTTTAGAAATATTACGAAAGAAAATGTACCAGACATAGGAGGTGTGGCATGAAAATAGGCAGACAAGCCAAAATAGTAGATATCATTAACCGCTATGAGATAGAGACGCAGGAGGAACTGGCGGAGCGGTTAAACCAGGAAGGTTTCCGGGTAACACAGGCTACCGTTTCCAGAGATATCCGTGAATTAAAATTAACGAAAATTGCCATAAACGGCGGAAGGCAGAAATATGCGGTGATGCAGGCAAACGGCAATGGAATGAATGAAAAGTATCTGCGGGTCTTAAAAGACGGATTCGCATCCATGGACATGGCGCAGAATATTCTGGTGGTGAAAACAGTGTCCGGTATGGCTATGGCGGTGGCAGCAGCTTTGGATGCTATGCACTGGCCGGAAATCGCAGGATGCATTGCAGGAGATGATACCATCATGTGTGCAATCCGAAGCGTGGATGATACACTGCTGGTTATGGATAAAATCCGTAAAATTGTAGGAACAGAGCACAAATGATCTTTTGTCGGGAGAGGTAGAAGGATAAGCTTATGTTACTAAATCTACACGTAAAAAATATGGCGTTAATACAGGAACTGGAGGTAGACTTCAGAAAAGGTCTGAACATACTTACAGGTGAGACAGGAGCTGGTAAATCCATTATTATCGGCTCTGTTAACGTTGCGCTGGGACTGAAAAGTTTTAAAGAATTTGCAAGAGAAGATGCAGATTACGCTTTAGCCGAACTGGTGTTTTCTGTGGAGCAGGAAAGTCAGAAAAAACAGATTCTGGATATGGACATACCCATTGAAGAAGATCAGGTAATTATTTCCAGAAAGCTGATGAACGGAAGAAGCATTACAAAAGTAAATGGAGAAACGGTTCCGGTTTCGGTTGTAAAAGAACTGGCGGAGATTCTGATTGACATTCATGGCCAGCACGAACACCAGTCACTGCTGAACAAAAAAAATCATTTACAGATATTGGATGAATTTGCGAAAGAAGAGCTGGCAAAATATAAAGAGAAAGGTGCGGCTCTCTATAAAAAATATACAAAAATCAGGCATCAGTTATCGGAAACCAGAATGGATGAGGCACAGAAAGCCAAAGAAATGGATTTTCTCCAGTTTGAAGTAGATGAAATCCAGGAGGCGAAATTAAAAATAGGAGAGGATGAAGAACTGGAGTCACAGTTTCGGAAGCTCTCCAATGGAAAAAAGATCATTGAGTATATCACAGAAATCCATGACCTGTGCGGAAACGACAGTATGTCCGGGGCTGCTGAAAACCTGGGCAGATCCTTAAGAGACCTCTCTGTGGTTGCAGAGTATGATCAGGAGCTGCAGGGACTATATAACCAGCTTGCAGATGTGGAAAGCCTGCTGTCGGATTTTAACAGGGAACTCAGTGCCTATATGGGCAGTATATCTTTTGACGGAGAAGATTTTGCAAAAATTGAAGACCGGCTTGATTTTATTAATCATTTAAAATCAAAGTGCGGCAACAGTATAGAAGCAATTCTGGCATATCAGGCTGAAAAAGAAAAGAGACTGTCGGAACTACAGGATTACGATGCCTATATGGAACGTTTAAACGGGGAATTGGAGGCTTGTAAGTCGGAACTTGATAAAAATGCCGCTAAAATGTCTGCGATTCGTAAATCCTATGGAAAAAGGCTTGCTAAGACTATCCGGGATGCATTAGTAGACCTGAATTTCCTGGAAGTACAGTTTGAAATTGCAGTCTGCCAGACCGGACAGGCGGATGCCAATGGATATGACGAAGTCTGTTTTATGATCTCTACGAATCCGGGAGAAACGGTAAAACCGCTTGGCAGTGTGGCTTCGGGAGGGGAACTCTCCAGGATTATGCTTGCGATTAAAACGGTTCTGGCAGATAAAGATGCTACGGAAACCCTGATTTTTGATGAAATTGATGTGGGAATCAGCGGCAGGACTGCCCAGAAAGTTTCGGAAAAACTGGCAGTAATTGCAAGAAACCACCAGGTCATCTGTATCACCCATCTGGCGCAGATTGCATCCATGTCAGACAGCCATTATGTCATTGAGAAAAAAATTGTCAAAAACAATACGGTGACATCCATCCGGGAACTGTCTGAAACGGAGAGTATACATGAGATTGCCCGGATTCTGGGCGGTGCAAAAATTACCGATACGGTTATGGAAAGCGCGAAGGAAATGAAAGAATTGGCATTATGTACAAAAAAATACTAGAGTGAATCGGCTGCGATACTCACATACTAAAAAAGGATATACCCAGTGTATATTCTTTTTATTTTTGTAAACTTTGATTAGAAAAGTATGAAAAAGACAATACTTTTACATTAGACTGCTTAGGCTGTTTGTGTGGTTAATCTAAGAATGCAAAAAATGAATTTGAAAGGATGTGAGCATGTGGCAAAGAATAGAAAGCGTTGCAGGAAGATCATAATTTCAGTATTAGCATTTGTTCTTCTTGTCAGCCTTACAGGGGCATTTTTAATAGACCGCAGCATACCGGATCGCTTACAGGTGGTATCGGGAGACAGGAAATCTCAGATTTTAAGGTATCCATTTGATACCATTATTGAGGAAAACGTGGCAAAGGCTGCCAGCCAGAACGGATCCAACATTCCTCAGGATAATCTGAATATGAGTGCAGAGGAACCATATACCATTGAATGCAAATTGTTTGGTGTAATTCCGGTGAAGAACATCCAGGTCGATGTGGTAGAAAGAAGTAAGGTGATTCCCTGCGGAAGCCCTGTGGGTATCTATATGAAAACTCGAGGCATACTGGTGGTGGGAACCGGAGCGGTAAACGGCATGGACGGAGTAGATTATGAACCGGCGGCATCGGTTGTCCAGTCAGGTGATTATATCCTGGGAGTAAATGGAAATCCGATATCAGATAAAAAAGAATTGATCTCACGGATCAATGAATCCGGTGGGTCGGATATTACGCTGGAGGTACAGAGAAAGGGTGAGATCACAGATCTGAAAGTCACTCCGGTCATGACCGGAACTTCAGAATATAAGACGGGAATCTGGGTAAGGGACGATACCCAGGGTATCGGAACACTGACCTATGTGGACGAAAATGGTAATTATGGAGCATTGGGACACGGAATCAGTGATGTAGATACCAGTACCCTCTTGTCATTACAGGAAGGAAAATTATATCCTTCCGACATTATTTCCGTTGTAAAGGGTGAAAAAGGCGTTCCGGGGGAACTGGCTGGTGTTATCCGCTATGACGAAAACGAAGTGATGGGAAGTATCACCGCAAATACAGAAGCGGGAATCTTCGGAAAAGTGACAGATTCTTTTAAATCTCAGCTGAAAGGAACACCAATTGAGGTTGGGCTTAAGCAGGAGATCGAAACAGGTCCGGCAACCATCCTATGTACCGTGGATGGAACAGTAAAAGAATACGACATAGAAATCGAAAAAGTTTTGTTAAACAGCAGCGATGTGAATAAAAGCATGGTGATTAAAGTGACAGATGAGGAATTACTGCAGAAAACAGGCGGAATTGTGCAGGGAATGAGCGGAAGCCCCATCATACAAAATGGCAAATTAATCGGTGCAGTGACCCATGTTTTCATCCAGGATTCGACAAGCGGATTCGGTATTTTCGCGGAAAACATGATTTTTGTCGATTCTTGATGACAAGTTTTTCTTGATAATAGGTTCAAATGTTATATAATACAATTAGTTTTTGTTCGTGACAATTTATGGTATGGGCAAACATTAAATTTAGCGTACAATGACAAAAAAGTAAAATTGGAGGAGAGATTTGTGGAAAAATTAAATATAGCGATCGCTGACGATAATGAGAGAGTCGTCCAGTTACTGGATAACATTGTTGGCAGCGATGACGAACTTAACGTTGTGGGGAAGGCGGCGAATGGTGAAGAGCTTGTAGACATTATTAAACAAAAAGAACCGGATGTAGTACTTTTAGATATTATTATGCCGAAGGTTGACGGACTTACCGTCATGGACCGGATCAATAAAGATAAGACAGTTAAGAAACATCCGGCATTTATTGTCATTACGGCAATCGGACAGGAAAAGATTACGGAAGATGCATTTGAACTTGGGGCGGATTATTATATTTTAAAACCATTCGACAACGATATGGTTATCAACAGAATTAAGCACGTAAGAAGAAACAGAGAAAGAAACTTTGCCGAGGTACGTAAAGTAAACGCGTACGAAAGCAAGAATGAATATATGGAACGCAACCTGGAAACGGATGTTACAAATATTATTCATGAAATTGGCGTTCCGGCACATATCAAAGGTTATCAGTATTTGCGTGATTCCATCATTATGTCGGTAAATGATATGGAAATGCTGAACTCAATCACTAAAATTTTATATCCAACAATAGCGAAAAAGCATCAGACGACGCCAAGCCGTGTGGAAAGAGCGATACGTCATGCGATTGAAGTAGCCTGGAGCCGTGGGAAAATGGACACTATCGACGAACTTTTTGGCTATACGGTAAGTAATGGAAAGGGTAAACCAACGAACTCTGAGTTTATTGCCCTGATTGCGGACAAGATCAGATTGGAATATAAAAACAGATAATGCTTTCCATAACGCCTAAAATGAGGTATAATGTATGATTATAAGACAAATCTACATTAGGGAGGGTATGGTATGAAGAAAGTATTATTTGTCGCATCAGAGTGTGTCCCTTTTATTAAAACGGGAGGTCTTGCGGACGTAGTAGGATCACTTCCGAAATGTTTTAACAAAGAAGAATTTGATGTACGTGTAATTTTGCCCAAATATATGTGCATGAAAGATGAGTACAAGAGCCAGATGAATTATGTAAGTCATTTCTATATGGATTTGGCATGGCGTTCTCAATATGTGGGAATACTGGAAATGAAATATGAGGGAATTCAGTTTTATTTTATTGATAATGAATATTACCTGTCAGGACCGAAACCCTATGGTAATATTTATGAAGATATTGAGAAGTTTGCATTTTTTTCCAAGGCCGCGCTCTCGGCGCTGCCGGTAATTGGATTCAGGCCGGATATCGTACACTGCCATGACTGGCAGACCGGATTAATACCGGTGTATCTGAAGGATCGGTTCCATGAGGGAGAATTCTTCAGCAGCATGAAATCCATTATGACCATACATAATCTGAAATTCCAGGGAGTCTGGGATGTGAAGACTGTAAAAGATATAACAGGACTGCCTGCATACTATTTTGCGCCCGACAAATTAGAAGCGTTCGGGGATGCAAATTATTTAAAAGGCGGCATCGTATATGCCGATGCAGTGACTACAGTCAGCGATACTTATGCGGAAGAAATTAAAACACCATTTTATGGCGAGCACTTAGACGGCCTTATGAGAGCCAGAGCTAACTGCTTGTCAGGAATTGTCAACGGAATTGATTATGATGAATATAATCCGGAGACAGATCAGTATATAGTTAAGAATTATAATGCGAAAAATTTCCGAAAAGAAAAGATAAAGAATAAACGCGCTCTGCAGCAGGAATTAGGCTTGGAACAAAATGATAAGAAGTTCTTGATAGGTGTTGTATCCAGGCTGACAGATCAAAAAGGGTTTGATTTGATCGCCTATATAATGGATGAAATGTGCCAGCAGCAGGATTGGCAGTTCGTTATACTGGGAACTGGTGAAGAGAAATATGAGAATATGTTCCGGCATTTCGCATGGAAATATCAGGGAAAGGTAGCGGCTTGTATCTATTATTCCGAAGCGATGTCTCACAAGATCTATGCTTCCAGCGATGCATTCCTGATGCCGTCTTTATTCGAACCATGCGGACTCAGCCAGTTAATGAGCCTACGTTACGGTACCGTGCCGATTGTAAGGGAAACAGGAGGTTTAAAAGATACCGTATGGCCATATAATGAATATGAAAGTACAGGAACCGGATTCAGCTTTGCAAATTATAATGCCCATGAAATGTTCAATACAATTAAATATGCATATTACGTTTTCAATGAGAAAAAACGTGAATGGAATAAATTAATCGACAGAGGCATGGCAGCAGATTTCTCCTGGGACACATCTGCCCAGAAATATGCAGAGCTTTATAACCGCTTATAAGAATAGTTTTCCTCCTTTTTAGACATACTAGTAAGGTAAAATAGATATGTCAAAAAGGAGGAATTTTTTATGGCAGAAATATCAGAATTAGATTTACAGAACCTGCGTCATCTCATCGGTGGTTGCGCTACTACTCACTGTAAAATGACTGCATATGCATCTCAGGCACAGGACCCTGGTGTAAAACAGTTTTTCCAGAAATCAGCTCAGTCTGCAATGGAAACGAAGCAGCAGTTAATGGGATTCTTACAGTAATCAACAGGAGGAAAATAACATGGATGAAAAAACAATGGTATCTGACACGCTTGTAGGTATTA
>NZ_JAWYAJ010000226.1:0-6639 GCF_034124845.1 Robinsoniella sp. | reverse complement strand
TGACCTGTTGGGAGAATCTATTGGCATCACAGAGCAGATTAGAACGGATGTGTGGCTGGGCATCCTGGTGCAGATAGGATTCGCTTCGGTTATTTTTGCACTTACTTTGGTGCTCATTAAAAAAATGCGTGAGTGTTAGTGCTGCAGTTTACGAATAAATTGGGGGTTAGCTGATTAAGGACGCTTTGTAAATGATAGGTAGTGTACGGAAAGATGGATACACGATGTTCTAGCCAAGTAATGACTTAAAATATACGTAGTATATCTGTAACTAGTAAATTGTAGTACCATTATAGGAAGCATATATAAAAGGTAAATATTATAAAACAAAGGTTTCGTGATAACTTGCAGCTCAGATTTGCTGCGGTTGGCGGAGCCTTTTTCGTATGAAAGCACATTTCGTTTGAATTGGAAGAGTACGTGAGTAATATAATATATTTTATAATTCTATATAGTGAAATAAATTATATAAAAAAAATAATTATATATGTTGACAAAGTATATTATACGTCATATAATATACTCAAACAAAAGGTATTAAGAATACATGTTTCACAAAAAGAGAGGAGGCGATAAGATGACGTATCAATTGGGAGCTTCACTTACAGATGCAATTGTTCTGGCGATTATTGCAAAGGGAGATACGTATGGATACTCTATATCCCAGGAAATGAAAAAGGTGACGGACTTAAAGGAATCTACCCTTTACCCGGTATTGAGAAGGCTGCAGAATAACGGATATCTGGGTACTTATGACCAGCCATTCCAGGGGAGAAACAGAAAATATTATTATCTGACGCCCGAAGGAAAGAAGCAATATCAGCATTTTGTGGATGAATGGATTACTTATCGGACAGGAATAGAAGAGATCATTTTGGGAGGAACAAATAATGGGCAAGAATGAATATTTACGGACTTTGGCGCGTGAACTTCGGAAGCTGCCAAAAGAAGAATTTGATACAGCAATGGATTATTATACTGAATATTTTGAAGATGCCGGACCGGAAAAGGAACAGGAAATTATTCAGGAACTGGGAACGCCCCGGGAGGTGGCATATCAGATTATTACGGATGCTGCAATTAAACGGATGGAAGAAGAAGTACATTCCGTAAGAAAAGGGTTCAGCACACTTTGGATTATTGTTTTGGGGATCTGTGCTGCTCCAATCGCCCTTCCTATGGCATTTGCACTTGTTGCTTTATTTGCTTCTATGCTCCTGGTTGTAGTGGTACTGGTAGGATCTGCAATTTTGATGGATCTATGTGCACTGGCTGGCGGTATTGTTACTGCTTTTTGCGGTATCTACCTTTTATTTTCCCAGACAGCAACGGGTATTGCATTGCTGGGTCTAGGAATGGCTGCTGTGGGAATTGGTATTTTTGTGGGATTTGGGATTATCGCAATCGGCAGGCGTATGGTGAAAGGAATTGGTAAAATGTTCAGAAACATTTTAAAGAGGAGGAAAAGGTCATGAAAAAGTATCAGAAGGTTTTGCTGATCACAGCAGGATGCCTGACACTGGCTGGAGGCATCGTAATGGTAACCGGGCTTGCAATGGGAGGCAGCCTGGGTTTGACACTGACGTCGAAAGGAATCTATACTGCAAATGATCAGGGAAAATTTATAGAAGAATCAAAAAATTTAAAAGATATAAAGAATTTAGAAATAAGTGCGGGATATGGCAATATCTATATAGAAGAGGGAGATTCTTTCCGGCTGGAATATGGTTATGACGATGTATTTGTCATACCGGAATTTAAAACAGAGAATGGGAAGGTCAGCTTCAACCTGAAGAATATCCAGCAAAATGGCATCAGCATTATAGGTATTGGTAATTTCTATAACCAGAAAAAGCAGGATTATATAAAACTGGTTCTGCCAAAAGACATTGAACTTGATCAGCTGAAAGTACGCGCAGATTATGGGGAACTAAGTCTGAATCAGGCGGACATTAAGAAACTGATCATAGAAGGGGACAGCGGAAATACCAGTATTACTAATGTAAAGATGGATGAACTTAATCTGGATTTGGATTATGGGAAGCTGGAAATGGAAAATTGTGTTGTTCCGGAGCTGCAGATAGACAATGATACCAGTTCCAGTGATATGACATTAAAAAATATTACTTCTAAGAATGTGGAAATAAAAACTGATTATGGCAATATCAATATTGACCAGATGAAAGCCGATGAAGTGAAAATAGCCAGCAGCAATGGTTCCGTTGATCTGCGTAATATGGAAGGAAATACAAAACACAAAAGAATGGATCTGTTGACTATTAATGGAGAGTATGGTGATTTCCACCTGAGAAACATTAAGACAAATAGTCTGAATATTGAAAATGAATATGGACCTGTAGATGGAAATGATATTACGGCAGTAAAAAATAATATTCGCCAAGAAAACGGAAAATGCAGAATAGATAGTCTGAACACGTCAGATACTAATATCAAGAACGATTATGGTGATGTTTCTCTTACGCTGGTTAAACCCAAAGATGAATTTGATTTTTATCTGGATTCAGATGATGGTGACGTCAGCATTAACGGAGAAAGCTATGGTGATAACTATACCAGGGACCAGGGAAATGATAAACAAGTCAGAGTAAGTGTTGAATACGGTTCCAGAATTACAATAAATACAAAAGAGTAGCTGACGATAAGTTGATAAATTCTTGATATTTGTCTGGTAGAGTGTAATAAAAACGAAAGCTAATTTATACGAAGGGAAGAAGCCTATGAAAATTTTATCTGTCATAGTACCTTGTTATCAATCACAGGACTATATGGAACATTGCATAAAGACCTTGCTGACTGGGAAGGACGATGTGGAAATTCTAATTATTGACGACGGTTCAACAGACCAAACACTATCCATTGCACAGAGATATGAAGCGGAATTTCCAGACATAGTGCGTGCGATACATCAGGAAAATAAGGGGCATGGCGGAGCTCTTAATACAGGAATAGCCAATGCAAAAGGGATTTATCTGAAAGTTGTTGACAGCGATGACTGGGTTAATACGGATGCGCTCAAAAAGATTTTGGAAGAACTGAAAGAAATGATAGCTTCCGATGAAACAGCAGATCTGGTCGTTTCAAATTTTGTATATGAAAAACAGGGTGCCAAAAAGAAAAAGGTAATTAATTACCGCAGATATATGAAAACGGATAAAACCTTTACCTGGAAAGAAACAAGAGGTCTTCCGGTAACCAATTATCTGATGATGCATTCCATGATTTACCGCACTGATCTGGTGAAGAACTGCGGATTGGTACTGCCGGAACATACTTTTTATGTGGATAATATCTATGTCTTTAATCCGCTGCCTTTTGTGCGTACGATTCGCTACCTGGATCTGAATTTCTACCGTTATTTTATAGGCAGATCCGATCAGTCGGTTCAGGAGTCCGTAATGGTAGGACGAATGGACCAGCACTACAGGGTTACCCGTATCCTCATTGACTACATGCATAAAAAGCGGTTTATGATCAAAGAGCGTTCCCTGCGCAAAACAATGTATACAAATTTGAAGCTGGCAATGGCCATTGCAACCATTCTGGCTATGCTTATAGATACACCGGACAGCAGAAAAGAACTAAAGCAGATTTGGAGATATTTAAAAAATCTGGACAGCAGCATGTATCGTAAGGTCCGGTTCAGTGCCATTGGTATCGGCGTAAACCTCCCCGGCAGATTGGGAAGGCAGTTTGTGCTTTGCTGTTACCATTTGCTTCAGCGGCTATATGGATTTAATTAATGAACGCAGTCGTGGATTGCAGTGGATTGCGGTGCAGCAGGATGGCTGCGCCGATTGACACAGCGCGGCAGCCTGAAACAGAAACAAACAATTTATTTCAAAATTCAGGTTTTATGAACCACGGGCTTGAATAATGGAGGTAAACTATGAACACAAAGGGAAGTTTGAAAAGGGAAAGATTTGCAGTAGGATATAATAAATATAAGATATTCTGGATTTTTATGATGGGAGGGATTATGGGATGCATTTTGGAAACCATCTGGTGCTATTTCGCATTCGGAGAACTTTCCAGCAGAACCAGTAATCTGTTTCTGCCATTCAGTTCCGTATGGGGACTGGGATGTGCACTATTTACTGTTTTCTTACATAGTACAAAAGAAATGAAAACATTTAATATATTTATTAAGGGATATGTATTGGGCGGGATATTTGAATTTATCTGCGGCTACTTCTGCCAGGTGTTACTGGGTGTGACGTTTTGGGATTACTCGGGATTGCCGTTTACTCTTGGACATTATGTGAATTTAATATTCTGTATATTCTGGGGTGTGGTAGCGATCGCCTGGGCAAAATGGGTATACCCGTTTTTGTCCAGAATGATAGAGCGGGCGCCCAGAAAAGCAGGTATTTTGGTTACTAAAGTAGCAGTGTGCTTTATGGTTGTAACAGCTGCTATATCTGGGGTGGCACTACTTCGCATGTCAGAGCGGCAGTTAAATGTGCCCGCTAAAAATGTTGTTGAGATGAGACTGGATAAATACTTCCCGGATCATGTCATGAAGAAATATTTTCCGAAGATGAAATATATCTCAGAACCTCATTTAAAAGGTGATGTAATGAAGTCTGATACATAAATGTCTGTTTTTAAGCTTAAGCGCTTATATATTTTTATAGATTGAAATTCTCCCGGATTCATATTATAATATAAGACAAATATTAAAGTTACTTTAATGTATGAAGGGGGTTTTATTATGGAATATAAGATAAAGCAGGTTTCAGAGATAACAGGATTGCCGGCATCTACATTGCGCTATTATGAAAAAGAGCAGTTGCTGCCCACAGTCAATAGAAATGAATCCGGTGTTCGGATTTATAATGAGAAAGACTTAGACTGGATATCAATTATTTCCTGCCTGAAAGCAACCGATATGCCAATTGCAGACATCCGCAGATTTGTAGCGCTGTGCGCCAAGGGAGATGCAACCCTGAAAGAACGGCGTCAGCTTGTGATTGCACATAAAAGGGTAGTGGAAAAACATATAGAGGAACTGGAAAGCAATCTGGATCACATTAATTTCAAAGTGGAATATTATAATGCTGCCTGCAAACTGGGGTCCGAGGCTCCCCTTAAAAAGATTAAATATGTGGAATGCGATGACCAGTGTGTTGCCCGTTTGAAAACTGCAGCCAGTTAAGGCTGCCGGAGGGAAAGAATGTAATCGGTTGAGAACACTGGTCGTTCTGGTGGTAATCGCAGAAAAGAAAGTTTAGAAGAGGGTGGATATCTCCATTCTCTTTCTTTATGCGGCGGGGAACTTCAGACATAAAAGGGGTATTCTCCCGTATTCCCTGTATTAGGCAACACTTTTTTACAAAAAACACTAGACTATTTTGACGTTTTATGAGAAAATGATATCAAGTATGGTGTTAAATATCTAACGATATCAGACACGTACATATCCAAAGAATTCATTTTTGAAAGGAGTCTTAAAATGATTTATTCACATGAAGTAGAAACAATGTGTAAAGTAGCGCAAGGCGTTGCTCATGGTGCTGCTCCGATCCCAGAAGAAGCAAAATGGGTAAAAGCAAAAGAAATTAAAGACATTTCCGGTTTAACACATGGTGTAGGCTGGTGTGCACCTCAGCAGGGTACCTGTAAATTAACATTGAATGTTAAAGAGGGCGTTATCCAGGAAGCATTAGTAGAAACAATCGGATGTTCAGGTATGACTCACTCCGCAGCAATGGCTTCCGAAATTTTACCAGGAAGAACAATCCTTGAAGCTTTAAATACAGACTTAGTGTGTGACGCTATCAATACAGCAATGAGAGAATTATTCTTACAGATCGTATACGGAAGAACTCAGAGTGCTTTCTCAGAAGACGGACTTCCAATCGGTGCAGGACTTGAAGATTTAGGTAAAGGCTTAAGATCTCAGGTTGGTACGATGTACGGAACTCTTGCAAAAGGTCCTCGTTATCTTGAAATGACAGATGGCTATGTTACAGGTGTTGCTTTAGATGCAGATGACGAAATCATTGGTTACCAGTTCGTAAGCTTTAGTAAGATGATGGATTTCATCAAAGCAGGTGATGACGCTAACACAGCATTTGAAAAAGCTAAAGGTCAGTATGGTAGAGTTGCAGACGCAGTGAAAATCATCGACCCAAGACATGAATAATAGAGGAGGGGAAAAGAATGGCTTTATTTGAATCATATGAAAGAAGAGAAAAACAAATTCTGGCTGTTTTAAAAGAGTATGGCATTAACTCTATCGAAGAAGCAGCAGAAGTTACAAAAGCAGCAGGCTTAGATGTATATAATCAGGTTGAAGGTATTCAGCCAATCTGTTTTGAAAATGCAAAATGGGCTTATACAGTAGGCGCAGCAATTGCAATCAAAAAAGACTGCAGAAGAGCAGCAGATGCAGCTGCAGCAATCGGTGAAGGACTTCAGTCTTTCTGTATCCCGGGATCCGTTGCTGACCAGCGTAAAGTAGGTCTTGGACATGGTAACCTTGGTAAAATGTTACTGGAAGAAGACACAGACTGCTTCGCATTCCTTGCAGGACACGAATCTTTCGCAGCAGCAGAAGGTGCGATCGGTATCGCTGAGAAAGCAAACAAAGTACGTCAGAAACCATTACGTGTTATC
>NZ_JAWYAJ010000225.1:0-2990 GCF_034124845.1 Robinsoniella sp. | reverse complement strand
TATGCCAACCGGTTCTTTCCGGATCTTCCATACATGGCAGTTATTTTTCCAATTCTTTTAGCAATTGGGGCATGTGCTTTGTTTGGAATTTTAAATGGATTTCTAGTTGCAAAATTCGATATGCATCCATTTATTGCTACGTTAGCCGTCCAGGTTATTGTGTATGGTGCATGTTCCCTTTATTTTGACATGGCGCCAAACAAATCCCAGCCAATCGGCGGTATCCGCAGTGATTTTATCGTGCTGGGGCAGAAAAAGATTCTGGAAATCGGCGGATTTCCCGGAATTTCTATTTTAGTGCCAATCGCTATCTTTTTCGTAATTCTGATCTGGTTTATTCTGAATAAAACAGAATTTGGCAAGAACGTGTATGCAATCGGAGGAAACCGGGAAGCAGCAATTGTTTCCGGTGTTAACGTATTTAAAACCATTATGGGAATATTCGTCCTGGCATCCGTTTTATATGGTGTTGCCGGAGTACTGGAGGCTGCAAGAACAGCGGGAGCCACGAATCAGTATGGTAACGGATACGAACTGGATGCCATTGCAGCCTGTGTAGTGGGCGGTGTTTCTTTAAACGGCGGCATTGGAAAGGTCAGCGGAATTGTCAGCGGTGTGCTGATTTTCTCTGTAATCCAGTACGGACTGCAGTTTATTGCAGTAAGTCCAATGTGGCAGCAGGTAATCAAGGGTATCATCATTGCCGTAGCCGTTGCAATCGATCTTACTAAATACAGAAAAAAATAGTTTCAAAACAAAGAAAAATAATTTAGAACCCCCAGTTATTTTTCCGGTATGCCGCAGGTGTTTCTCCCACAATGGATTTAAATTGGTGGATAAAATTACTCTCCCCGGTAAATCCCACCTGACCGGCAATATCGCTGATACTGTCGTGGGTGGTACACAGCAGGCGTTTGCTCTGACTGATCCGGTAACCCGTCAGATAAGAGTAAGGTGTTGTGCCCACCTGCTTTTTGAAAAGGCGGATAAAGTGATATTTGGAAAAATGTACTTTATCCAAAAGCGCATCAATGGAGATGGCTTCCCGGTAATGCATCTGTAGATATTCCACGGTAGCGGCAATATCTGAATTACCAGGGGAGGATAGAAGGGCATCCTGTACAAGCCCTTCCAGCATACTGGTCAGCAATCCGGATATGTAATGACTGCACCGGGCGCAGGACAGAAGTGTCCCCTCTTTCGTGATCCGGTACAAATCCTGGAATGTTTTGAAAAAATGGTCGGTATCCCATGGTGTAATTACATGGATTTTTTCCATGTTTAAAGAAGTCGAAAAGTCAGAGACACCGCAGCCGGTCAGATGTGCCCAGGCAAAGTCCCAGGGACTGGCGGAAGCGTTCTGATATCGATGATATTCATAGGATGGAAGAAGAACCGCCTGATGCCTGGAAAGTGAAATCTGCTGGTTTCTGACGGTAATCAGTCCTTCTCCGGTAAGGGTATAGAGAAGAATATGAAAATTCTGGCCGGAGCGCTCCGTGAAATAATGTTTCCCGGTTGAAAAGATGCCGTCTACCATAACGGAAAAAGGAAAAGCAGCAGTAACGGAATCAGGTGCAACAGCCGCCGTAAATGAGTCCGCAAGGACATCCATATTGTAATGAATCATATATAATACCTCCGCAATTATTTGATATTATTTGGCAATTATCATGATTGAATATCAGTTTTTACTTGATATAATGATGATAACGCAGAAGACGAGAAATCGCAATATCTATAATATGATCGGAGGTATTTTTATGGGATTTCAACTGAAAAAATTTATGGAGGAACTGGAAAATCCAAGTGCAATCATGAGGACGGCTCCGCTGTGGGTATGGAATGATACCATGACAGACAGTCAGATTGACCACGCACTGGATGAATTAAAAAGCCATGGCTTCGGTGGGGCAATCGTTCATCCAAGACCGGGAATGGTAATTACTTATTTGTCAGCAGAATGGTTTGAGCAATGGGGCTATGCGCTGGATGCTGCAAAAAAACGGGGAATGAAGCTCTATATCTATGACGAGAATTCTTATCCTTCCGGTTTTGGAGGAGGTCATGTATCGGCAGAACTGCCGGATTGTCTGGGAACCTCCGTCAGCTATCAGCTGGTACATAAAGACCAGCTGCAGACAGAAGAAAAGGCAGAGAAATGGTTTGATGATGTCAGCCAGGTACGGGTGTTTGCCTGTGAGAAGATTGATGGTGATAAGACAGTTGTTGGTAAGAAAGCAGATGATAAGGAACTAGACGATAAGGAAACAAGTGGTCAGGAACTAAACGATAAGGAAGCAGGTGGTAAGGAACTAAACGATAAGGAAGCAGGTGGTAAGGAACTAAACGATAAGGAAACAAGTGGTCAGGGATTAGACGATAAGGAAGCAGGTGGTCAGGAATTAGATGATAAGGCAGCAGATGCGAAAGTTAGATTGATAAAAGATATATCAGATCTTCCCAGAAGTAAGTGGCCAGAAACAGCAGACTGGTTTATCATCATGGGGTTTGTAAAAGGGGAGACAACCGGATGGATGGCGGGATTTGCCAATGTAGACCTTCTGCGCAGAGAAGTGACCGATACATTTATCGAAAAAGTATACCAGCCTTATTTCAATCATTTTGGAGAGGAATTTGGAAAAGCGATTCCGGCAATTTTTATGGATGAGCCAGCGATCACCGGAAGCGGCGTATACGGAACTGCCGGAAGCCAGGCACTGCCTTACAGTTATTGGTTTTCCCATGAGTTTTATAAAAGAAATGGTTATCATCTGGAAGACTATCTGCCGTCTTTATTTTCGGATACAGAAGCAGAATGGTTTGTTCATACCGATAAAGAAGTGCGCCATGATTATTATGATACCACACGGGAATTGTGGGTTCAAAACTTTGTGATTCCGCTATCAAAGTGGTGTGAGGAACATGGGATTGCCCTCACAGGACATTATATGGAAGATGACTGGCCCAGAGCAAGCGCCGGTACCACG
>NZ_JAWYAJ010000224.1:0-24712 GCF_034124845.1 Robinsoniella sp. | reverse complement strand
TGCGCTATGCTATCGATCCTACCAAAATTCACAATGAATTAGGATGGCTGCCGGAAACGAAATTCGAAGACAGAATTAAAAAAACGATTCAGTGGTATCTGGATCATAAAACATGGTGGGAAACCATTATTTCGGGGGAATATCAGAATTATTATGAGAAGATGTATGTAGATCGCTAGAGTGTGTGTGGAATTGTTTTCTGGCAGTTGTGCGTCGCAGTTTGTGGAAAATTTGTAACGGATGAAGGGTGTGGAGCAGATTAGACAACTTGAATTTTGAACAAATACGGCGGACAGTGGCGCGCATACAGATGGCAGGAATGAATTTTCAAACATGTTTCAATGATTATGATCTCAGATAAGGAGTGAACAAGATATGAAAGTATTAGTTACCGGCGTTAAAGGACAGCTTGGCCATGATTGCATGAACGAGCTCATTAAACGAAATCACGAAGCGATTGGTGTTGATATCGAAGAAATGGATAT
This sequence comes from Robinsoniella sp., assembly GCF_034124845.1. Taxonomy (NCBI): domain Bacteria; kingdom Bacillati; phylum Bacillota; class Clostridia; order Lachnospirales; family Lachnospiraceae; genus Robinsoniella; species Robinsoniella sp. The sequence goes on along the minus strand of NZ_JAWYAJ010000224.1, from coordinate 24,227 downwards.
CACCGATTCCACTTCTGTAAAAAACGTGTTAAACCAGGTGAAACCGGACGCTGTCATCCACTGCGCCGCATGGACTGCTGTGGATGCTGCTGAAGATGAATCGAATAAAGAAAAAGTTCATTTGGTAAATGCTGTTGGTACGGAAAATATTGCAAATGTCTGCAAGGAACTTCACTGTAAAATGATGTACATTTCAACAGACTATGTATTCGATGGCCAGGGAACTGCTCCCTGGCAGCCAGACTGTAAAGATTATAAACCGTTAAATGTCTATGGGGAAACTAAGCTGGCTGGAGAATTGGCAGTGTCACAAACATTAGATAATTATTTTATTGTTCGAATTGCCTGGGTGTTTGGTAAAAATGGAAATAATTTTATAAAGACTATGCTGAATGTTGGTAAAAGATTTGAGGAATTGAAGGTTGTCAATGATCAAATTGGAACTCCGACTTATACTTTTGATTTGGCTAGGCTTTTGATTGATATGATTGAAACAGAAAAGTATGGATATTATCATGCTACTAATGAAGGTGGGTATATTAGCTGGTATGATTTTGCGAAGGAAATATTCAGGCAGGCTGTTGCTTTGGGGCATGATGAGTATAGTGAGGAACGATTGAATGTGGTTCCGGTTAGTACGAAGGAGTATGGGGTTTCTAAGGCTGCCAGGCCGTTTAATAGTCGGTTGGATAAGGGGAAATTGGGGGTAGAAGGGTTTGAGAGGTTGCCGGAGTGGGAGGATGCGGTTGGGCGGTATTTGAGGGATATTGAATTATGATGTTGAGGGTGTAAAAAAATTCTATAATACAAAATGGATTGTTAAAAAATTTTAAAGTGGTTTAAAGAACCGGTATGGAGTTTTTGAAGAAAAGTCTTTAAATACTGCTCTTTTATGATATGATTGGACTGGAAGTTCTTAGCTGAGCTTTCGGTCCTTGTTTTATTTATAACAGCACATACTGTTGCATGTCAAGATCAGGCGAAAGTCCGCCTGTAAAAATTTTTCTTTCTTTTGGACAAAAATTAATAAATTTTATTTGGCCGTATTTCTTTAATCTTAGGCTCAAGCAGATTCAACCCCGAGCATTAAAAGCCAGAATTGTTCTTCCGTTAGGTCAGGGGCATCTACTATGTTCTGGGCTAGGAAAGGGATCCATCTTCAAATCGTTTTTAACAGTCATTTCCCGTCTATAAGAGTCCTTTCATACCATCTTTGCGTCGTCCACAGAACAAAAAGAGAGTTCCTTTTTCGAATGAATTCAGATCATAGCGGGAACCAATCACCTGTGCCTATCCATCGATTCCCTTTCGGAGATCAACGAATCCACATACGATTACAATTTGCCGAATATCTGCAGTATCATTAAGCATTGGAAACTCCTGTAGAATTCGGCTTAGAAGACAATCTGATATCGCGCATTAGATAATGTTGCAGTTGCTTTGCTTGTTTTTAGTAAGGTAAGCGCTTAATTTTCAGCCGTTAATAGAAAAATATCCGGCTACTTTTCAGTAACCGGGGTACCTTGGCAATTCACATATCTTTGGTTATTGATTTGAGCTTACTGCTCTGCGTTCAATCTCAGATTTCACATCCTCGTTCCATGGTGCCAGAAGTTCTAACTTCTCATCACGCATGCTATCATTTGGCATTTTTTCAAGTAGATAGGTCAGATAGTGATAGACATTTACTCCATTTGCTTTTGCCATCTCAACCATTGTGTATACGATGGCACTGGCCTGAGCACCGTTTGGGGTATCGCAGAACAGCCAGTTTTTGCGCCCTACTGTAAACGGACGGATTGTATTTTCGCTGAGATTATTTGAAAAACTGCACCTTCCATCCTCCAAATAGGTTGTAAGACAGGGGCGTCGGTTTTGAATATATGTTACTGCCTTATCCCTTCTGGATCCTCTGACCGGAGTTTGTTTATCAAGACACGACAAAAGCCTTCTACTATCGTCTGTTCTTTTTCAAGACGTGCCTTTTTGACAGCATCGAAGTATGAGTACTTTGCCTTAATAACATCTTCCAACTGGAAGAGCTGGTTGATATACATGATACCCTGCACAGAGGGCTGGGTATCATCCAGCTGTTTTCCTTTCGGGATCGCCTCTGTCAGGTATCTCCTGATATGTGCCCAGCAAGCTGTTCTTTTTGCACCGGGCACTTTATTGTATCCGCTGTAACCATCGCAAATCAGATAGCCTTTGAATCCCCGAAGGAATTCAAAGGCATTGTCCCCGGCACGGGTCGGCGAATACTTATAGAGGATGATCGGCACACCACCATCTTCCCCGCTGCGGAAAAGCCACATGTAAGATTTCGTCTGGGCACGACGGCTTTCTTCATGCAGGACTTGAAGGGGTTTTTCATCCGCCATTGCAAAACTTCTTCCCAGAAGTTTTCTGTGAAAGTATTCATACATTGGACGGAAATTGCCTCGGAATTGCGGATCACCCAGTTAGCCATAGTCGCGCGTGTGATTGCAGTACCATACTGTTTCCAGTCTTTTTCCTGACGGCAATATGGAAGACTGTTACAAAACTTCTGGTACATGACCCATGCAACCGTACCGGCAGACGCCATGCCATAAAGCATATGTGGTTTTCCATCTTTTCCTTTTTTATAATTGGAAGGTCCCGCTTGCTGCACTGAGGACAGCTGTAATTAAGGCTGTAGAACTCGACGACTTTCAGTTTCGCAGGAACAAAGACCAGTTCACGACAGACAAACTCTTTACCAATCTTAACCAACGGTGTATTACAGGCAGGGCAAAGTTTATCTTCATCTTTCAGATCAAGATATTTCTTTGTTACTGGAATCCCTTTGAAACGCTCGGCATCCGCTGCTCTGTTTTTTCTTTTTTAGATGCTTCTGCAGGAAGCATGGCTGCCAGTTCTTCTGCTTCTGCAGCCGCAGGATCCTTTTCCCTTTCTGCTTCATTAAAAAGATTTAACTGTCCCGGAAAATCAACAGGGTGTTTTTCGCTGGAAGTGCCAAAAAGCTTTTTGCGAAGAAGGTTCTATCTCATCTTTTAGATTATCCCTCTCCTCCATAAGGGCCTCTTCCCGTTTGTTGGCAGCATCGACAGTTGCCTGAAGTGTGTTTATCATTTTTTTAAGATCTGTGATCATATCTTTCAGCTCACGCAGCTGAAGGTCTTGGAAACTGTCTGCCACTGCTTTTCCTCCCTGTTTTTGATACCCCTATTATACCAGAAAATAGGTGGTTTTCATAGAAAAAAGACCGTTAAAACATCTGAAAAATGCCGAGACCACAAGGAAATACAGCATTTTTATGTGCAGATTTCAAGGCGGGATTTTATGATGTTTTGATTGCTTTTGGCTGCTCTATATCAATGCCTGACATCAGCCAGTCGAACTCTCTCCATGTAAGATTTCCTACCTCGGACTTGTCTCGTGGCCATCGGTAGGTTCCCTGTGCAGTCAATCTTTTATAGATCATGACGATCCCGTCAGGTTCTTTTAAGATTGTTTTGATCCGATCACATTTGCAGCCACAAAAAAGATAGAGTGCATGGTCAATCTCCATGGAAAACTGCTCATGGATAATGGCACATAAAACATCGATCGACTTGCGCATATCAGTTCTCCCACATTTCCCTTACATTAGAGTAATGTGGGTTATTCTCATGATATTTTTATCCTCATCTTTTATCAGAATTCTTTGTCTACAAGGAATTATGCCTTCAAGTATGCGGATAAAAAGTTTTGTGCAATAATGAAATCACTATAAATTCCGAAGGGATGGTGATTTCATGGATTACAATGCAACTGTTGACAAGGTAATGTATCTGTTGAAACAAAAGGGGGTATGTTCCAGTAGTCGGAATTCTCATAAAGACTGCTACTTCTCTTTTACACAGTTTCTGGAACAGATGAAACAGGAATACTCAGAAGAAGGATAGCTGGCTGGCCTGGATGAAAGGCAAAATTCCCAGGCAGAGATGTATGGTATGGAACCAATACATGTACCAGCTTGAAGAAATGGCTGCAACCGGAGCAATTTCAGATCGGCGCTTATATCTTAACAGGTCGAATTACGAAAAACTTCCATCCACATGGAAAAAAGATTTGGATAGCTATCTTGATGACTGCAGGAGCAGATATACGCCTCGTACGTGGGAACTAACCCGCATTTATTGTTCTGAAGTACTTTTGTTTCTTTCTGACATCGGAGTCATGGATGCCAAAGGGGTAACATACAAGGCTATTACCGAACTTGTAGAGATAAATATGTATTGCTCTGTTGAGAGCAAAGCAGTCCTTCTCAGATATACTGCGGGAATGATGTGGTTTTGGGGATGAGAAGGTTTGTGTTCCTATGGTTTTGCATGGATGCTTGACAGGCGGATCTATCCCCATGTCGGGAAGTTGGAAGATTTCTCTATGTTTAACGAGGATAAGATCAGGCAGGTGCGAGATAAAAGCAGTGAGTTTCCGGCAGATGAATTCCTGGAAACGATAGGGCCTTTTATAGAAACACTGGTAAAACATGGATACGTAGGAACAACGCTGCATCTTACCAGACATTCACTGACGGCATTCTATTTATTTTTAGCTGTCCATGCACTTGGCTATCATCCAGGTATCATGTGGTCCTGGTTCTCTGAAGTCAGTAGGGAAATGGTGAGTATTCTGACACTTTTGAGCCACCGAATCCGATACAGAGAGCCATGCAGTCCGCGTCCCGGAGCGGCCCATGCAAAATAAGCAATCCGCTATAGAGAGCCACTTTTGAAAGTATTACAATGAAGATACGGTACAACCGTAATACTTACGAAAGGGGGACATACTTATGTCCAAAGAGAAACAACTCTTACAGCTCCGTGCGAAAGGCTACAGCCAGCGGAGAATCGCGGATACACTGAAAGTATCCCGTAATACTGTAGCAAAAGTTTATAACGCCCTAGAAACACACCCTATTCCGGAGGACATTCTCACCTCCAAAACGGATCAGGAAGTGCATGGGCGGCTGTTCCCAGAGGATTTACAATCTCCAGTTCTTGTCACACCTGATTATGATTACATTCATAAGGAAATGCTGAAAAGCGGTGTGACATTAAAGCTCCTTTGGGAAGACTATGTGGATTCCTGCCGCCGTTCAGGCAAACCACCCTATATGTATTCTCAGTTCTGCAAGCTTTATCAGGATTACGTGAATCAAAACCACCTCACCATGCATATCCGCCATAAACCCGGTGATAAGTTGATGGTGGACTGGGTGGGAACGCCCCTGCCGTTCAGCATGTACTGTTTTACAAAAGCCTGCCTTACCATGAAAGAAGAAGACTGGATTAACGTGCATATCAGTATGTATGAATATTTTGACGCTTCCACAAGATTGCTTATACCCGATAATCTCAAGACCGGAGTTCTCAGCCACAAAAAATACGAAGACCCTGTTATCAACCGTGCATATCAGGAACTGGCCGATTATTATCAGACTGCGCTCCTTCCTGCCAGAGTTCTTGCTCCGAAGGACAAAGCAGCCGTAGAAGGCACGGCGGGCCAGGTGACTTCCCACATCATTGCCAGACTCCGTAACCGTCAGTTTGTTGACATATACGAAATGGATTCTGCCATCAGAAAAGAACTGGACCGGTTCAACCGTGCAGAATTCCAGAAGAAGGACGGAAGCCGGTACTCCATATTTATGGAAGAGGAACTGCCTTTTATGCAGCCGCTTCCTGGCTATCCATATGAATTCGCCCAGTGGAAAACGGCAACTGTGCAGTTAAACTACCATATAGCTATAGATAACCAGTATTATTCCGTTCCCTATGAGTATGTAAAAAAGAAAGTGGATGTCCGGTATACAAAGAGCATGATTGAGGTTTTTTACAAAGGCTCCCGTATCTGCAGCCATAAACGTCTCTACGGCCGTCGAGGTCAGTATTCAACACTCATAGATCATATGCCCTAAACCACCAGCTTTACAGTGAATGGGATTCTGCACGTTTCTTAAAATGGGCATCCGCTATCGGGACATCCACAAAGGAGGTAGTACAGAAACTGTTTGATTCCTACCGGGTGGAGGAACAGGCCTATAAGGGCTGTTTATCCCTTTTGAAACTGCGGATAAATACTCGGCGGAGCGTCTGGAAAACGCATGCAGTCTTGCACTTATCCGGATTCCCAGCCCCCGGTATAAAAACATCCGGCTGATACTGGAGGCCGGCCAGGACAAAAAAGAGAGTAACCATGCAAAAATTTCTCCCCCGTCGTCTGAATCCATTCAGCACGCTTTTGTAAGGGGCGCAGCTTATTATGGAGGTGGAAGCCATGAGGAATGAAACTATAGCAAAGCTCAAGGCCATGCGTCTCCCTGCATTCTCAGAAGCCTATCAAAAACAGGCTGAGAATGAGATAGAATACCAGTCACTGTCCTTTCATGAACGCCTTGCCCTGATTGTTGATGCAGAATACGATTTTCGTCATAACAATAATATTAAGCGATTGATTAAAAATGCACGGTTTGCAAACTCCTCCGCTTTTCTGGGCAATATCGAATACCTGCCAGACAGACATCTAAACCGCGAACTTCTGGAAAGTCTGTCGGACAATGAGTATATCCGTCAAAGTCTGAATGTCATTCTTGTGGGTGCTACTGGCTGTGGCAAAACTTATATTTCTAATGCACTCGGTGTCAATGCCTGTCAGTCCGGCTATAAAGCAAAATATATCCGCCTTCCGGAACTGTTCAGTGAATTTGAAGCTGCCCGGATACAGGGAAAATACCAGCAGCTTATGAAGCAGCATCAGAAATATGCACTCATGATTCTGGATGAATTCCTTTTGGTCCCTGCCACAGATACCGAACAGCGCGACCTTCTGGAACTAATGGAATACCGCTGCGGCCGTTTCTCTACAATTATCAGTTCCCAGTTTACCCCAGAGGGCTGGCATGAACGCGTAGGTGGAGGCGCCCTGGCCGATTCCATACTAGATCGGATTATACCATCTGCTTATACCATGGTGATTGATGGTGATGTTTCTATGCGTCAACGTAAAAGGTTGATTCCTTAATGCTGTAATTATCGGTTAGGGAGCCATCCCGATGGGATGGCTCCCACCATCAACGTACTGGCTCTGCATAACGGACAGAGTGGCTCTATTTAAGAAGATTGGGTGGCTCTGCCACCTCGGAATATTCACCATCCTCAAAGGGTGACATTATTTTTTGTCAGGTACTGGCAATGGAGCACTTACATGCATGAAGGCCGTCTCCCGGAATAATCTCAATACTAGCATAAAGATAGGCGAAAAAGAGCGCCTGCTCTTAACATGCCTGTAAGATACTGTTAAATATAAAACAATGGCAAAAACCTGGTATTCTTGCTTTTTGCCATTCATTATCATAGAAGATCCTTAATTACAGACTTTTCTTCATAGTCTCCACCTCATTAATCTAGACACAGGAGATATCATTTATGCCTATGTATTTGTTCGTGTTTCTTCGGTGGTGTCGCCAGGATTTTCGAGTACCTGTCACCTACTACCACATTGTGGAGCCAGACCCTAGAGTACCTTGATGAGAATTTCCCCTCGAAGAAGGTCATACTGTCTTATTACTATTACCTTCATCTATGCACAATATTGTTTTCAGCTATTTCTTTATTAACTTTTGTTTTACTGTATTCACGATTTGTTTCTGTATAACTAACGTTGTAATCACAAAAGCACCACCGTAAACAAAGAACTCAATAATCATATTATCAATTATAGCAGTAGAATAGAATACCAACATCAAAACCAGCATATAACTTATATTCTTCCATCGTCCACAATTATATTTCTTCACAAGATATCTTTCTATAAATATATACCAGAAAATCATGGTTAAAATCGATGCCGCGGATATGGAGCTTGTCGTTTTAAACATGTAATATGCAATACCATTAGTTACAGCTGAAACAACTAATACTAAAAGGCTCTTTAAGAAAAAATCAAAACTCTTTCCAAGCACTTTATAATAGTTATGCATGATAACCGTAACACATGTACTGATAGCAAGACCAGGAAAGATAATCCTGAAAATAATTAGTGACTCTGTGTAATTCGGCAAAAACCACCTTACAAACCAATTTAATGGATAGTATGCTATGAGTGCTCCATAAACAATAATAAGAATCGTACCTATCAATATTTCATATCTATCTTTTAGCTTATCTAGACTTGATCTCTTTAATGTTGGATAAAGTACAGTTGCTACTGCTGAAGTTGCTACCGTAACTAAAGAAAGCATATTGTATGCAAAAGCATAAATAGCGTATTCTGATCTAGTAAAAAGAACACTTACAAACTGTTTGTCCAATGTCAAAATGAGTGATGAGCAAACATTTGCAAAAAGTAGTGGAAAACCACTAGCTATCAAATCCTTTATTTCTGTAGTAGTATTCTGAAGTGACAGATGTTTTCCAAAAACAATATCCTTATAAGTACGAATATACCAGAGTGTCAAGATAATATTAACACCTAAAATAGAGTAAATATAAATTTGGTAACTTATTACAAAGCCTTTTTTATACAAGAAATAGAATACTCCAACTGTAATAATATTTGCTACAGACTGAATAACTTTACGTGCAGAATATTCTGTAAATCTTTGTGTAATCTGAGAAATTTGTTGAAAATATCCAGTAATATTTATAGCTATCATATTTATTGCCAATGCTATACAAATAAATTTAGTTTCAGGAGATTGAATAAATGCGCAAGAACTTAGAATTATTATAACAAAAATTAGATGTATAATTAAATACCAAGCGAAATAGCTCCTAAACCTAGGTCTTTCCATACTCTGATAATCTTTATCACCATATTTAAGTACAATACCATCAATAATTCCAAGACTTAAAAAACCAACATACGTCAAATACAGTGTAAACGTTTTATATACACCATAATCATTCACCGAAAGAAGTTTAGGCAACAAAAAACCTATAAATACTCCGGAAACAATTGATGTTATGTTACTTAGAAACACCCCAATGAAATATCTAATAAGTACTTTACTTTTTTTCATTAATATCTCCTAACATACTCAAAATTTCATCAATATTATTTTCGTCAATAGGCTGTTGAAAAAAAGTTTTGGGAAATTTTCTTAAATCTACACTGAATATATTTGCATTCAACAATCTATAGATTACTTCCTTACTAAATCTGTATTTAATAATTCTAGCGGGCACTCCACCTACAACTGCATATGGAGGCACATTTTTTGTTACAACTGCTCCTGCAGCTATAACCGCACCTTGGTAAATGTGAGTGCCTGACATAATTAAAGCTCTATCTCCAATCCACACATCATCTTCAATCACTATTTTACCTTTTGTTCTATTTGGTGACAAGTCATCAAAAAAATATTCATTTACTGGAAAAGTAATGATATGATTAATCTCATGCTCTCCAGAAAGCAAAAAACTGCACTTGTTTGATATGGAACAATAAGATCCGATGATTAGTGCTTCTTCTTTAGATGCCGAAGTATCTATGTTTAGTGCACCATATGTCTCTCGTCCTACAGAAATCTTTCCCGATTGAATCATTTTTAAAACATTTTTCCCTCTATTTTGACCAATTCTAGTATGATTATGTTTATTCTTTTTTTTCCAAATAAGTTTAATTATAATATTTTGAAAAATCTTAATCATTTTTGCCCTCTACGTATTCTGGAAGTGCATGAATATAGTCCCAATAAGTTTTGTATGTGTCATCTCCAGCTTTGAATGGAACCTTATAACTTATTTTATGTGCGAATGTTTTTTTACACCACTGATCCATTTGTTCTCTATTATATATTTTATTCATATTTTCCTGCAATTTAAAAACAGCAGTATTATTAATCGGAACTTGATTCACCATTCTTCTTGCCCAATCAAAATTGTCATATGCTAGGCAAATAGTGACATCAATGAGTAGATAAGCCATCAAGTAGTTATGGTTGCTCCAATACAAGTATAATGATTCCTTGCAAAAAGAAATCAAAGGATTTCCCTTAGTAGAAGCCAAGAAAAAGCCACTCCATAATCCTCTACATACATGAAAATCAGCATACTTATTATGTTTTATTGAATAAAAAGGATATTTATAGATTTCTTCTGGCAGATTTCCAGTAAATAGCAATGTTGCATCAACCCAAAATCCTCCATATTTTTCAAGAAGTGCAAGCCTTAAGATATCTGAAAAATGAGTTAGTGTAATGAGCTTTTTATCTAGTTTTTTTATTATATAATCTGGAATATTCACATATTTGAAATAATTTTCTTTTGTAATCACTTTTATTTTATCTGCACCACTTTTTTCTTTTACAGATTTTATACAAGCTTTAACCGCATGTGGTGCATTTTCTATTCCTTGCCACCAAAAGATCCAACAATTTCCATCCGCTGAAATAACATCATTTGTAACATTTATATTTTTATACGTCCTAATCAACTCTGAGAACTCTAAATTGCATTTTTTCTCAACATTGGCATATATGCGACAATTTAATTTACGTCCAATTTTTGTTTTATTACCTTGAAATATTATCTTATAAATAAAATTCAACGTACCAAATTTAATCCCAAATATCTTTGCGAGATTAATATCTTTTTTTATTTCGTCCTTAGCAATATTTAATTTGTGACTGAAATTTGAACTCACTTATTTTCCTCCTTCACTGAAATATCACTCAAAGTTGCTAACATCATAAAAATCCATAATGTCATAATATAATTAAAACCTTCATAGAAGAAATAGCATACAAGAATTCCAATTAGTGCAATATTCGCAAATTTTCCTACTGTATTATTAGTGTTGCACTTTCGCAGTCTACTTATTGCTTTTGTCAAAATTTTAGTCAAAATCAATAACCCAATAATTCCACATTCATGTATACAAGTAAAAAATTGATTGTCGATTGCTCCTGTCCATATGAAAGCTCCATTTCCTTTTATTACTGGATGGATTGACAGAAATATTTTATCATAGTTCTTTCCACCCCCCAAAATAAATCTTAGCAAATTCCCTTCTAAAAACCAATATTTTAATGAACTAATCACTGTTTCAAGACGGACAATCTTACCTTCTCCTGCCTGCAATGAACCAATTATACGTGTAGATATGTAATTATACATATACCCTACTAAGTCGTATCCCAAAAAATTCAGCACAATAATACCTAATATAAAAACACCAGCAAAAATAAAATATTTATTACTAATGGTTTTCTTGTTTGGCTTTAGCAAATATATAATGACTAGTTCACAGACAAATGCAATCCAAACGCTTCTGGTTTGATTGACTAAAATATTATAGATTATCAATATTTCAGCTAATAAATTGAGCCATTTTCTCTTTAGCGGAAAGAAATAAAGTGCCGTCCAAAAGAGTAGTAACATAGTACCACATATAATAGATCGACTAAAAATTAATTGAATTCTGTAACCATTTTCTCCTATATCTTGCCAGCCAGAACCTGCTAGCTGAAGTATCGGTCGCTTTAATATACTTTCAAGAACACCAAACATACATAAAAAAATACCCATGTTGCGAAATACTTGTAATATTTTTTTCGGTTCGGCCCAATAAAATGCCGTTAATGAAACAAGTGCAATACCAAATTCAATTATATAATTTCTAGCATTTTCAGCATCATACAAATTATTCGCATTAATAATAGTAATAAAAGATAGATATACAAAATAAGCAACGCAAATTCCTCCCATATACCCATATTTTATTAATATTTTTTTTCTATAAATTATGGGAAACAGTAGAATTAATACTGAAAATCCACCAATATTTGTCATAGAAAACAGTGCGATAAAAATTATTATAGATATACATAATATTTCAGAATTTGTAATTTTAGTTTCTCTCTCTCTCATCATATTATACCTACAATAAATTCAATAATAGTCTTAATTCAAATGAACGTGTTGCCGATCTATTTGCTATTTCTCTTTTATCTATCTTCAGCAAATAAATTTTAGAAGCGAAACTCTTTCTATAAGCAGATAAATTTAACAAAAAACTCTTTTCACTTTCATCGTGGATATTATTATTCTTTAGAACCTCTCGTACAAAAACATCTAGCGGATTCTTCTTGCTTTCAACAACCCACCGGTTATATCTCTGCTTTAATCTCTTTGCAAACCCCTTTTTTTCTTTCCCTACTACATTGTTTTCATGCATTCTTCTTGAGAACCAAATATTAGGATCGTAAATCACTTTTCCATTTGCAAAACCCACTATTAATGCAAGCATGTCATGCATCGGAATACTTGAATATCTCTGCTCACATATTTTTTTTGCTAGTTCTACGTTGAAAACCATTGCACATCCTGGAGCCATACCACAAATCAATTCAGAGCGAATATTCATTCTCTCACTATTTATGATATCGTCCTCAGAAATAATGTCTCCTTTCGCATCAATAGAGCGTCCCCTACAAAAGTAAATAGCGGGTCCATTAATATCTTCCATATGCTCTATGGCTACCTTTATTTTATCTTTATCCCATATGTCATCTTGATCGCAAAAAGCATAGTAGTCATAATCTAAGTGTTTTGTTAACAGATTTATAAAGCTTTTTGAGGGACCAATATTTTTGCGATTTTGACATATCAGATATCTATCATCATATATACACTGATTGATTATGTTCCAAGTTTCATCACAGCTACCATCATCGCGTATTATTACAGTTATATTCTGATACGACTGATTTTGTATACTGCTTATCTGTTCTCTTAAAAATTTTTCTCCATTGTATGTAGATAATAAAATCCCTACTGATTTATCTTCCATGTTTACCACCTGTTTCTATTTTTTTATTCAAGCAGAATGAATCAGTTTCAATATATCCATTGTTCTTTCTATCCCACTCTTTATGTCGTATTTCATTGTCCATCCAAGTGATTTCAGTTTTGTGCCATTTAATCTCGCCTTCGTTGCGACGCTATAGCCAGCCTTTTCTATTTCATCAGGAAGTTCAAAAACAACTTTCTTACCCACATGACTTGCTATGATTGTCGCTAAGTCCTTCAACATAATATCTCCAGCTTCGTCAGCAATATTATAAGCTTCTCCACGCTCTCCACAGAGCAACACAGTCAATAACCCTGCAACCGCGTCTGCAACATATGTATATGAATAATACTGTGTGCCAGCACTTTTTAGCACAATATCTTCTCCTGCAATTCCCTTATTAATAAACTGTGAAATCGCCTTGGTATCCGATAAAAGCATTGTAGGTCCATAAGATCTAGTGAGTCTTGGAATTACAAAATCTATTTCTTCTTTTCTCATATATGCTTGACACAATGCTTCTCCGCAACGTTTACTTTCAGGATATCCTGCACGCAAAGTATTTGAATTAATATATCCGCAATAATTTTCATCAAAGAAATCTACATCTCCTCGATTTTCACCATACACTTCATTTGATGAGGCAAATGCAAATCTAGTTGTATGATGATTAACAGCAAATTGGAGCAAGTTATTCGTTCCAATAATATTTGTTGTTACAGTACCGATCGGGTCTATTGAATAAGAAACTGGATGAGTATTACTCGCAAGATGTAGAACATAATCAACTGTTATATTAGTTTCCATCTCTAATGGCACATTCATGTCATGCGATATGAATTCAAAAATCTTATTGTCCCAGAATTCATTAAATCTATCTCTTGCTTTGTCAACATTTCTGCCGATTGCAAAAATTTTACAGTTTAGTCCATCTTCATTTTTCATCATTAATGTATCAACAAGAAAACTTCCAATAAGCCCCGTTGCACCAGTTATTAAAACAGACTTATTTTGCAATTTTTCCCATGGGAGTTTTAGATTACTTACATATTCAACATCTTCATTTAGTAATTTGTTCATGTCATCACTCCTTACTTCAGCCACTTATCCTGTTCTTGTAATAAATACGCCTTAAACATTTCAAGATCATCTTTTGTAGTTAGTTTGATATTCTTATCTGATCCTGCTGCAAAATACAAACGATGTCCAAGTTCTACCATCATAGTATTAGCATACGCTGAACCATAAATTCCAATTTTTTTTTCAAACGCTTCATGATATCCTTTATTGATCAAATCAAATTTATAAGCCTGGGGTGTAGATACACGACGCAATGTCTCTCTTGGAATATATTTCGTAGTAGAAATTTCATCATCAACCACAAAAATCTGCTCATTGTAAGGCAATGAAGTAACCGCATTACCATACTGCTGGCATTTAGTAATTACATCGGAGAGGACTGTTTCATCAACTAAAGGTCTAATACCATCATGAATGATTAACACATCATCAGCTGAACATATATCCTCAAGGTTGTATATGCCATTTCTTATAGATTCCTGTCCTGTTTCTCCACCAGAAATAACCCACTTAAGTTTTGAAATATTAAATTGTTTTGCATAAGCCCAAAGCACATCGTGCCATCCTTCGATACATATAACTTCAATCGCATCTATTTGTGGATGTCTCTGGAAACTTTCTAGGGTATAGATAAGCACTGGCTTGTCGTGTACATTAATAAATTGCTTTGGAATATCCTGTCCCATTCGATGGCCAGATCCTCCAGCGATAATCAAAGCTACATTCATTTTACTTCTTTCCTCCCTTAAATTGTCACTCCACCGATTTCAAGTGCTCTTTTCGAATTTTTAAAGTCCTGATATGCATTCACTTCATCATTTACAACTTTGCGCCAATCTCTCCATGTATCATTACCAGCAGAGATATCATCTATAAATTTTTCTAATTCTTGTAGTGATCCAATTTTGTCTCCAGTCCGATAATGATCAGGGTTTTCTACAGCAAATCCCCGCCCATCTTTGTATTCTTCAAAGTCGTCAATAGTAAATGCAATAGGTTTATCTACAAGCATAAAATCATAAAATACAGATGAATAATCTGTAATTAGAGCATCTACACTTCCCAACAATCTATATAAATCAAGCTTCGTTTTATTAAAATCATCGCTACTTTGTAAAATAAGATTTGTCATTTTTTTTGTATTAAAGCCATATATGTCTTGCATAGGATGCAATTTAACCCAAAGTATCACATTCTTCTTCGCTAGATATTCATTAAGAGGTTCCAATTCATTGTTCTGAACAACTGGCAACACACTATCTGCATTCTCGACATCGTTGTAACCAAGAATTTTAGATTTTCGGAATGTCGGCATCCATATAATTATTTTTTTTCCACTCATGCCAAGAGCATCCTTAGAATAACCATTAATCATCACATCCGTTCTTGGTTGACCACAAATGGATATTCTCTCTGAACCACAATCAAATTCTATCCCCCAAAATTCTCGAAAACATTCAGCAGTTGACAGCGCATTTGTGTAATATGACTTACTATAGTTATTCGTCATTTCCGCGTTCTGTCGAACATCCGTTCCTTTAAATGGCGATCCATGCCACATTTGTACAACTTTTTGATTACCTGATGGATAAATGGGTAGTTTGCCAAATGCATAAAATACATGTCCCGCTATTAGAAATGTCAATACAGCTTTTGTATTACTAATTACCTTGACGTTAAAAGGTGCGCTCTCTACAAATTTTTCATTCTGGCTTCGAATAATCATATATTTGTTACAATAGCCATTCTGTACCATGTATTCATAAAGATACACCACATTATCGCGAAACCCCATATTACTATATAGCAGAACAATTGACTGATTTTTGGGTATGATTTGATTTAGTGCTGATATTCCTTTGAATATAGTATTTGTTAACAACATTTTCAGTTTTACATTCTTAATCATTCCCAACCTCTTTATTTACTAGATATAAGTTTCTTAATTTATCTGCAGCATCCTTAATACTAAACCCAGCTTTTTTGAGTTTCATATATGCTACCTTCTGTGACGCTTTTCTATCAAGAAAAATACTCTCTAATAATGTATCTTTCCAAATCGAGATGTCACTATTCAAACTGATTTTCCTGCAGTAATCTGTAACAACCACTTCGCTTGTAACTGTATCTGAGAGCAAACACGGCAATCCTGATGCCTGTGCTTCGAGCACTGATAATGGTAACCCCTCCCATAAAGATGGAAACAGAAAAAGATCAAATGCACTTAGCCAATCAGCTACATTTGATTGCATCCCCACAAAATAGATACAATCTTTTGAGTCGATTTCTTCAGCGAGTGACATATACTTAGTTTTGCTTTCGCCGTCGCCTACAAATACAATTGCAAATCTATTATTATCTCTTGATGCATAATCGAAAAGCTTTAACATAAACGAATGATTCTTTTGTTCTCCATTCATTTTCCCGACATTTCCTATAAGCAGTGTTTCTTCTTTTATATCTAATTGTTTTCTTATTTGATCCCTTGCATTTTCATTATAGCAATACTTTTCTATATCAATCGCATTAGGAAGAATAGAATATCCTTTTCTTAAAATCCAATCACCAGCTTTATCAGAACACGCAATCCCATCTGTATAGAGTTGTTCAAAAAGCGGCCGTAAAAAATAATTTAATTTCTTATAAGAACAAGTTGAATTATGAATATGCACTAAACGTATTGGAACTCTATTAATAACCGCAGGAACCAATTCAAGTGTTCCTGTTGCGCTATTGCAGTTAAGGTGCAATACATCATATTTTCCATTTTTCAAGATTCTATTTAAGTTTCTTGTATATTTAATTATATTCTTTCTTGTGCCCAAATAAAAATATTCAGAACCACCTCTATCTAATTCTTCTTTTATTTCCTCATCTATTTTATTTGTTGATGCAAAATCTATCTGAATGCCGGTCAAATCCATATTTCTATAATAGTTAAGCATTACAGACGCCAAACCACCATAGGGAACAAATGCAGTTGTGATAACAATAAGAACCTTAGTCTTAATCATCAAAACATCTCCTCCACCATCTTCTCTAACTCCGCATTGAACTTTGCATTATTACTTTCCTGTGCCACGGACATCGACTTTATAAGTTCGTCATACTGGTTAATCACATCACCAAGATTCTCTATATCTTCAACTACAACAATAGAACCATATCTCTCAGCAACAGCTTTACAGAACTTCACCTGATGGTCATTTACATGCTCATCATATTCTGACTGTCTTGGTACAACGATTGGAATCTTTCCAATTTGAAGTGGCAAGATAAAGCTGGATGGTCCACCATGTGTAATAGTAATTCTTGCTTTATCAACATTGAAAATCATCTGTTGATATGGAATCCATTGGCTCCATTTGCAATACTTTGGTTCATATGTAGAAAATCCCGTTTGAATCAATACATCTTCCTGAATAATTTCGTTACCTTTTAAATTATCAATACACTCAACTAAGCGATTAAACTGCTGTTCATGTGTTCCAACCGTTACAAATATCATCTGTTTTCTGCTCCTTAAAATATACTGCCCAGATTAACCGCCTTGGGATAAATCTTCTTCATTTCTTCCCATTCAACAATGAACTTATCTACAATCGGATAAACCATTTTTCCTGAAAGTGTTGAAGCATCTATTCTGTCGAATACTTCTATGTAAATCAGTTTTGCTCCGAATAGTTTTCCTAGATAAAAAAATGGAACTGCAACTGCTGCTCCAGATGAAATTAAAACATCCGGCTTTTCTTTTCGAAGTACTTTCCATGCTATCACAGTATTCTTGATAAGCCCTTTTAGGCTACGATTTGTCGGATAATAGCATGGATACATCTTTTCATTCGCTAAAAGAGATTGCGCATCAGGTTTATCAAACGTAACCCAAAATCGTTCTTTGTTTTCCCAGAAAGGTTTCAACATATATAAATGTGTTAAATGTCCACCACTTGATCCTACCAGACATACTTTCATTTCTTCACTACTCCCTCATTTAACTTTCTATTCTTCACTGATTCTCCGTCCGATTCTTTCGATACAGAGTTGTTCCTATATTAGTGTGCTTGCATATTATTCCAAATGGTTATTACACCGCATCATAATCCATCCTCATACATCAATAATTTACTATATAAATTTTTATTATCTTTAACCTTTATAATATAAATACGTAATTATATTATATATAACAAATCCATTCTCCTAACTCGCATGCCTATCCCCAAACAAAACCCCCACCGTCTTCACCAATATTTTAATATCCATCCCAATATCCCAACTATCAATATACTTAGAATCCAACTCCACAACCTCTTCGAAATCCGTAATATCACTTCGCCCACTAACCTGCCAAAGCCCAGTCAGCCCCGGTTTCATACTAAGCCTCTTTTTATGATGAGATTCATACTGCTGAAATTCCCCCACAGTAGGCGGCCTGGTTCCAACTAAACTCATATCCCCAAGCAGCACATTAAAAAACTGAGGAAATTCATCCAAGCTAGTCTTCCGAATAAATTTACCAACCCTGGTAATACGAGGATCATTATCCATCTTAAACATAAGACCACTCATCTTATTCTGCTTCATAAGCTCTGCTTTCCGTTCTTCCGCATTAATATACATCGAACGATACTTAAACATCTTAAAACGCCGTCCATTTCTCCCAACCCTTTCCTGCCTAAAGAAAATTGGTCCTGGAGAATCTATTTTTATAATCAATCCAAGTATAATAGTTAATAATACTGTGAAAATACTTCCAACCAACCCACCTGCAATATCCATAGCCCTCTTAGCAATATTCTGTATAGGAGAAATTTCTCTTCGGCTGGAAGCCAACGTCGTAAACCCACCTATTCTGATAATTCTTTCATTCGCCAATTCCATCCCAAAGTTAGCTAAATTGATATATAACATACTCCCTATATCACTAACCAGATTAATTAACTTCTGAAAATCATCATTTTTCATATTACCATCTAAAAAGACAGCATCTACCACATTCTGTATAACATACTGACGAACTGTACCATGTCCTGCCACCACAGGAACACCCGCAATCGTTTGCCCCGTCATCTCCTTATCTAAGATCGCACAACCAAAAACATCATAAAACCAATCATCGTTTTCATTCATGCTCTTAAGAATACCATCAATCTTATCAGAAGTAGTGATCACCAATAGTCTCTGGCTTGTTCCATTCCCTTTATGCTTGGTATTAAAATATTCTTTATACCAATAACGGACGATCCAGTCAAATACCACTTCCAACACATAAAACACAATAAATACTGTCCGTGAAAACTCTCTTCCTTTGCCAAGCATATATAAGATCACAATTAATAGTGCCACTTCAAATGTATTAATTTTTAATACATTCCGAAACTCCCTGTAGTGACCTCGGTGAGACATATCCTGATATGGTTCTAAAATCTTAATCAATAAAACCCGCAATACCACAAGCAAAAAGTATCCCAGTAAGAAAACGCTGCTCTGAAACACTTCTATATTGCCTGTTCTTAAGTATATACACAAGAAATAAACTGCCGTCAGTATTGCAAATTCAATTAATGCTATGTAAGTTCTATATAATTTATTTGCACGTGGGTTCATTCATAACTCTCCCGTTTCCTATTAATATAAACTAATTTCCCGCTACTGCCTCTTTTGCTGCATTTTGAACATCTTTTTCCCCGTAACCATAGCCATAGTAACCACCATATTTCTTACCATAATACTTACCATAATAGCGGCCATAGTAACCTTTGCCATCCATATCAACTTTATTCAATACTGCTCCAAGGATTTTACATCCACTCTTCTCCAACTGCTGTTTTACCTTCTGAGCAAATTTATAACTAATTATATCCGCTTCAATTACAAATACTGCACCATCACTTACTGTGGAAACTATAGCTGCATCAATGATACTTCCCAAAGGTGGACAATCAATAAATATGTATTCATACTCCGGACGTAACCGGGCAATTAAATCTTCAAATTTATCACTTCCCAATAACTCTGATGGGTTCGGTGCAACCGGTCCGGTAAAGATGAAATCCATATTTTCAATATTTGTACCGCACAGACAGTCATCCAGTGTACATTGTCCAGTCAAATATTCAGACAATCCCTGTACTTTTTTATCCGCCTGATATCTGGCAACGGTTACTGATTTACGAATATCTGCATCGATCATCAGCACTTTTTTTCCTGCTTCGGCCATAGAACTAGCAAGACGGAAAACCAGCGTTGACTTTCCTTCATTCGGAAGGCAGCTTGTAAATGTTACAACTTTAATCTTTTCTCCACAAAATTGTATGTTGGTACGAAACGTTTTAAATGCTTCGCTAGTCTGGAAATTTAATGATTCAATTTTTTCAAATATAACTTTTTTCATAATCTTCTCCTTACCGCCTGAATGGTAATCTTCTCTGTCTGGATTGTTTCTTATTTTTATCACCAGTTGGTATTGTTCCTAATGTTGTAATTCCGAGATACTTCTCTATGTCATCTGCAGTTTTAATGGTATCGTCCATCATGAAGATTAATATTATAATAAATGCAGCGACAACTGCGCCTAAAAGACCTGCTATAGCACAATTTTTCACGGTACTCGGACTGCTCTGTGTTTCTGCGATATGCCCTTTTTCTACGATACTTGGTTTATCTTCCTGTTTCATAATATCAGCGATCCGATCTGAAGCAACCTCTGCTATTTCATCAGTAATTTCCTTTGCCATTTTAGGATCCGGATCTGTAACCGTAATTGATATAATACGCGTATCAGCGGGATTAGTGATCTCAACTTTCTTTACCATCTGTTCATATTTCAAATCTAGCCCCAGATTCTTAATCACTTCCTCTAAAACCGGACGACTCTGCACTAATATAGAATAATCTTTTGTTAGCTGCGAACCCATCTGTATATCAGCCAGGGATGTAATACTTGTAGACTTTGATAAAATATACAGCATTGATGAAGATTTAAACTGAGGTGTAATCATGGTCTTTGTGAATACTCCAGCAACTCCGGCACATACTATCATTGCCAGCACTATAATCCATAATTTGTGCAAGAGGACAAAGAATATTTCTTTTAAGTCAATTTCCACTTCGTCGTTTTGTAATTGATTGGTTTCCATTCGTAAATTACCTTTCTCTAAATGTATTTATTTTGTAAAATGCATTCGGGATTGTCTACTAATAATTTTTTGATCTGCGCAGAATCGCAGATGGTTCCCAGATGCTGCAATGACTCTTTGATTTCCGGATTGCGGTGACCTGCATCGTGGCAGTCTGTTGCAAGGAAATCGATATCGCCATTTTTTATCAATTTCAAATGTCTTTTCACACTTGCATGATTCATTTGAAGTAATGCCCCTGCGTTTTTCAGCTCTTTTAAATTCTGGGGATTATCCATTACATTTTTATAGCGTTCTACGTGGGCTATGATCGGGATATATCTGGCACGTAAAAAGCCTGCTACTGCTTCGTAAATTTTACGATAGGATTCATCTGTCCTGAATTCTACCAGTACATAACGGCTGCCTGCCAGGGTTAATGCCTTTCCTTCTTCTACTCTTCTGATGATTCCGTCTGAACAGAATAATTCATTTCCTAAGTAGAGTTCAAAATCTGGATATTTTTTGCGTATTATTTTCTGTGTATCTCGCAGAATCTCTTCTAACTCTTCTTTACTCTTTTTATGATGACCGATATGGTAATGAGGGGTTGCAATCATTTTACGTGTCCCCTGCTGATATGCAGTGTCTATCATTTTCATGGTAGTTTCCATATCTTTCGAACCATCATCTACACCCGGTAATATATGGCTGTGTATATCTATGTAATTTGTAATGTCTATTTTAGATCCTATCACGCTTCTTCTAATCTTGCGTATTACCATGATTGCGATTATAATTCCTAAGACAATCAGTGCCCCAATTGCTACTGCAGGACCTTTATTTGCAAGGATGCTGGTTAAGCTGTTCCCTTTATTTTCCTGGTTAATTGCAGATGGATCATCTTTATCCGTAAGACCTTTTTTACCTTCTGCACTCTTAATTAATGAATCTATGTAATCCTGTTCTTCTTTGGATGTATCTGTGTATACACCATCATCCAGTTCAGGTTCTTTCTTTTTCTCTGCAATATCTGTTTCTTTTTGAGATTTATTTGATGCATCTTTGGCTTCTTTATTTCCATTGCCATCAGTCGAATTTATAGATGAAGATGCATTTTTATCTGAATTATTTGAATTATCTTGTCCATCACTCGATACACTAGATCCATTGCTATTCGTATTACTTCCCGGTTTGTTTGTATCCGGTTTATCTGTATCTGTTTTATCTTTATCATTCTTATTATTTGGTTTTTTCTTATCGCCTGTTCCAGAACCGTTTCCATTGCCGTTATCGCTTCCCGATGTATCAGGTTCTGTTGATGGCTGTCCCGTTCCTGAGTCTCCTCCATCCGTCGGAACCAGATATCCCTGATTCACGCCGCTGCCTACAGAAGCATTCATCTGTCCAATCAATTCATCAGCCTGTGCTTTTGTCAGATCAACCCCATCTTCTTTTAATTTCGCCTTTAGCATTTCAAGATACTCGCTTCCGGCTACGTATGATCTCCCATTATAGGTAAATGTCCCACTTGCTGCTTCAATAATACTTGATTCCGGTCCATTTATGTCACCAGCGCACACTGTCATCGTCATTACTGCCGACAAAAGTATAGGCGCAAATATAATGGGGGTTTTCCACTCTTTCATTTAAGGTTCCTCCGTCTGTCTTGGATAACTTTTCCTTTCAATTCTATTTCAGGTAAAAAGCAGAGGCACCATTTTCAGGCACCTCTGCCTTCTAACTTTGGTTTAAAATATCAATAGATATTTATTATTGTACTACTTCCAGGTAATTTCTGAATACTTCATAAATTGCATTAGCTGCTTCCGGTGAATTTTTAATTACTAATTCTCCAGCAGCATTTTTAGTAATGGCAACTTTGTTTCCATTCATATTAAATACTACCTGACTGTTTTTTGCAGAGATGTCACTAACATTATATGTTTTTCCACCTCTTTCAACCTTTAATCCACTATCAAATTTGTATTCTTTGTTGCCTAAAGCTGCAAGTCCTGTACCTATTCCATCAAGAAGTTTCTGGATTTCTTGTGAACTCAAACCACGAGCAAAAGTTAGTTTCACAACACCAAATTGTTTACCATTTAAACTTGGGAACATATCCTGATCCCCTTTCATAAATGTAAATCCATCTTTTCCTAATGTAACATGGTAGGTCTGTCCATTCATCTGAACATTAAAATCTTTTGCAATATTCGGGAAATTACTTCCTGCTACAGTAACAAGATCACCAACAAATCTGTTTAATGTTGCTCTGATTTCATCTGTTTTATTTGGATCCCAGGACATCTTTCCATTTACAAACAATTCGATTGTATTACTTGTACTAAGATTTTTCTTAACTGCCAATTTGTTAATTGTAACGCCATTTACTTTTACATCTGCAGCTGCTGTTTTCTTACCATCTGCTGTTGTAACTGTAATCTTTGTTGTACCTGCTGTTTTAGCAATTACATAACCTGTAGAAGAAACTGTAGCAACGCTTGGGTTACTGGATACAAATGTAACAGATTTGTTGCTTGCATTTTCAGGAAGTACATTAGCTGTTAACTGAGCTGTGGTGTCACCAAAAGCATCGTCAGTAGAAAGAACTAAATTAGAAGTATTGAGCGTTACTCCTGTTACTGGCTGAACAACTTTGATCGTAACAGTGTCAGTAACAACATTTTTATTTCCATCTGTCAATTTTACAGTAATCGTTGCCGTACCAGGACCTACTGGTTTAACCATGAATGCACCTTTAGTGGTTTTTTCAACAATAGCAACTGCCTTGTTACTTGTCCTGTAAGATGTTGTTCTTACAGTACCATCAGATGGTGTAACTACAGCATTTAATTTTGTCCTTGCTCCACCAGCTGTTAATGTACTTCTGGTAGCTTTCAGGTCAACGTTTTTAACATTTACTGTTTTTCCTACTTCGATCTTAACTTTCGTACTTTTTTTGCTTCCATCTTTAGCTGTAATGGTGATATAAGCTGTACCTTTACGATGTGCAGTTACAATATCATTACTGCTAACGGTTGCTACATCAGGTCTGTCAGTCTTAAAGGAAAGGTCTTTGTTTGTAGCACTTGAAGGTGATACCTTGGGACTTAACAGAAGTTTTCCACCTACTCCCATCTTGATAGTTTTTGCTTCAGGGACAATAGATGATACATAACGCGGTTTAACAGTTACAGTGATTTT